>CAZKJJ010000193.1:0-4916 GCA_964553055.1 uncultured Acidimicrobiia bacterium | reverse complement strand
AGATGTCGCGGGTGATGCCCTCCCTTCCACCTCGGAAATGCAGCATCGAAGGAGCGGGGATCGACACCTTGGGGGTCCTCGTCACGACCGAAGCCAGGAAATCGAAGTCCGGTCCCTGGATGGATCGGGCGTGGCGGATGGGACCCGTCACGCGCATCGTTGGAGGCTTGAAGCTCAAGGAGGTGCCGTCGTCCCTCCGGAAGTTGGCGAGGAACTCACCTTCCGTGACGGTGACGCCGTCGAGTTGCTCGAGGAAGTCGACATGAAAGAAGGTCCTTCTGAACTCTCCGTCCGTGATGCCGCTCAGCCCCGCCTTCTCCTGCTTGGCGGCGACATCACGAATCGCCTCATCTTCGACCGCCCGCAGCTCCTCGTCCGAGTAGCTGCCCGCTTGATGCTTGCTTCGGGCTTCGAGCACCGAGACAGGCCGTAGAAAGCTGCCGACGTGATCGGCTCGAAAGGGGGGTCCGTCGGTCATGGAATCACCTCTGCGTGATCGTAGTCCTGGCTCAGCCGTCCGGCCTGGCCAGCCAACGCGTTCTCCAGGCCTCGGTCTCCCGGACCTGGTTGAACGTATAGATGTGGAAGCCCGTCACGCCTGCCTCGGACGTGCCGACCGACTCGGCCATGCTCAGGATGAGCCCATCAGGCCTGTACCTGTCGCGACCGGTCAGGCGTCTGAGCAGGCCTGCATGGCGTGCCAGGAAGCGGACAGACTCTCCAACACCGATCTGGGCAGACATCTTCGCCAACTTGCGTATGGATGCCACCCCGGGCAGGCCGATGCGGACGGGCAGCGCTATCCCTTCCGCCCGCACGCGGGTCACCCAACGGGCTATCTGATCCCCGTCGAAACACATCTGGGTCGTCATGTACGAGGCGTAGGGTTCCTTGGCCTGCAGGGCCTTGAGCAGCCGGCCCTCAGATAGAAACGGATGACCCCCGGGATAGGCGGGGATCCCTATCTCGGGCCTGGCACCGAGGTCTTCGATGGCGCGGATGAGTGACACGCCGTCGGCGAATGGCCCGGAGGTGGTGTTGTCGCCTGCTACCACGAAGACGCGACCGATCCCGTGATGAGCGAGCAACTCGACGATGCTCCTGAGGTGATCACCGTCGGTGACGGAACGGGCCGCCAGGTGGGGAACCGTCTGAAAGCCGCGGCGTTGCAGCTCGACCGCGAGGTGCAGTGTCGGCTCCAGTCCGCGTTTCGGGGAGGCGGTCACGGTCACCCTGGCCCCCGCGGGGAGCAGGTCGATCTGATCATGGACCGTGCCCGTGGGCACCAGCTCGAAGGAGGGGCTCTCGAGCAGCCCCATGACCGACCGCTGCCGGTCCGAGAGCGGTTCGAGACCCGGCCCGTCTGGCGTCCCGGTCGGCATCATCGCGCCTAGCCGGAGCGCCGCGCGATGACGTACGCCTCGTCGTTGAACCAGACGCCCCCATGCTGGTGGAGGACACGGCGAGTTGCCTCAAGGTAGGCGCCTGAGACCGTCGCCTGTGCCAGTCGCTCCTCGTCGATCTGTGCCACGTACGCAGCTGCGTTCCAGGCCGCGATCGTCAGCGAGGTGCCGATGTGCTCCTGGAGCTCCGAAGGCATGGCGTGGAGCTCATACCGAAAGATGGCCTCGTCGTCCGTCAGCTCTGGAAACTCGAGTCCTTCGTCTTCTCCTAGCTGACGCCCGAGCTCCGTGATGAGGTCCGACCGTCCCGTCTGGAAGGGATCCTCGTCTGGCCACACCCCCCTGATGATCTCGAGGCCTGGATCGTTGCCGTGGGCGTGGACCACCACGATCCTTCCTCCTGGAGCGACTGACGCCGCCAGCGGCACCAGGACAGTCTTGACCTTGCGCTCGACGCTCGTCCTGGCCCGGTAGGGCTGGGAGGCGATGATGAGGTCGTACAGGCCCTCGGTCTGCCCAGGCTTCGGGAGAACAGGCCGCAGGAGGAACTCGTGGTCCTTTCGATAGAGAACGAGGACCGAAGGGCGCACATACAGCGGGTTGCCGCTCTTCGGGCTGGTGTACACCTCCCAGTCGCTGACCAGGTCGCTGAAGAGTCCTCTGATCTGATGGGCGAAGTCGAAGGTCGTCGTGCCTTCCAGCGGAACTTCTCGCCAGATGAGCCCCCCGGCGGCACTGGTCAGAGGGCTCAGCGAAGGGGCCTCTCGGTAGTACATGTTGGTGACCACGAAGACCATCTCGGGGTGCTCGAAGAAGCGGTCGGGCATCTGCTCCAGCGCCAGGCGGACGTCCTCGATGCTGATCTCCTTCCCAACGACGAGCCATGGGATGTGGGGGAACACCTTTTGCATGCGGCGCAGGAGCTGGCTGAGCACGGTCGCATCTCCCATACCGGCGTCGAAGACGCGAAGTGCGTGCTCACCTGGCCTGACGTGACGAAGCTCCTTGCCGATGCGAGCGGCCACGATGGGTTTCTCGTTCGTGGCTGTCGTGAACATCATGTAGGCGGCCCTGCTGTCGAAGAATCGGGCGTGGGAGATCGCAGGATCGGCTCTCGTGCGTGCCTTCGACATCGGCCCTCCTCATCGAGTTGATCATCGATCAGGCATTGGCACCTGCCTCCGAGGAGGTGGTTGCCGCGACGTCGAAGGGCCTGTCCCTCAGCCGCTCTGGATGACGCGGGGAGAACTTAGCTCTGGCAATGCTTGTTCACAAGGGCAAGCTGCACGCGCGACGGAAGACCTCAGTGCTGTGCCCGATCGGCCTGCCACGCCTCCACTTGCCTGAGAACCGCGGCCGAGTCGAACCAGGCGTTCTCGTAGGCGATGAGACCGTCGCGGAGCTCGAACACGTGGAGGATGCGAACCTCGACGGGGGCGCCTCCACCTTCGATGCCGGCCCACGCCCCGTGGACGTGGCCGGCCAGGATCGACTCGTCCGTCACCATCGTCCCGTCTGCCGATCGGAACCGCCTCACCGAGGTCAGATGGACGTCTGGTATCGCATCGAGGATGCCCTCGTACGCCTTGGCCACCTCCTCCTTGCCTCGAAACGGGCTCAGAGGGTGGGTGATGTCGTCCCAGACGATGTCATCGGTGTAGGTGGCGAGGGTCGCCTCCACATCGTGGGCGTTCTCCGCTGCGAAGTGACGGTCGATGATGTCCATGATCCAGCCTTCTCCCGCTCCTGTGCCCAACTCTATGCTCCAGACAGCTGCGGGGAGGACCACGGTGAGTGTCGAGACGGTTGCCATTCTGGGAACGGGCCGGATGGGCGGAACCATGGCGAGCACGCTGCGAAGCGCCGGCTTCGAAGTCGTCATGTACAACCGCACGCCTGCCAAAGCAGCGGCCGTGGCCGCATCGGAGGCCGAGGTCGCGGCTACCGCCCGAGAGGCGGCAGCATCGGCGCCCGTCGTCCTGAGCAGCCTTGCGGACGACGCTGCGGTACTAGACGTCTATTCAGGTTCGGACGGAGCGGCAGCCGGCGTGGGGGCGGGCTCAGTCGTGCTCGAGATGAGCACCATCGATCCGAGGACAGTCCTGGAGCTCGAGCCGATGGTCACAGCCAGGGGCGCCATCCTCCTCGACGCACCCGTATCAGGGAGCGTACAGCTGGTCGAGAAAGGGGCCCTGACGATCATGGTCGGCGGGCCTGAGGCGGGCCTCGATCGGGCGAGACCCGTCATGGACGCCCTCGCCACGCAGGTGTTCCACGTCGGGAGCCTCGGAGCAGGTGCCACCATGAAACTGGCCGTGAACGCAATCGTGCATGCCATCAACGTCGCCCTCTCCGAGGCGCTCGTGCTCGCCGAGAGCTCCGGGGTCGACAGGTCGACCGCCTACGAGGTGTTTGCTTCGAGCGCGGCTGCAGCACCATTCGTGCTCTACAAGCGACCCGCCTTCGAGAACCCTGACGAGACCCCTGTGGCGTTCAGCGTCGACCTCGTGGCCAAGGACCTCGACTTGATCTTGGGCCTGGCGGAGCGGGTGGGCGTCGAGATGACGCAGGGCTCGGCCAACCGAGACGTGGCCAGGAGGGCCATCGAGGCGGGGATGGGCCAGCAGGACATGAGCGGGCTGGCTTCGTATCTGAGAGAAAGGCGCCCCTAGAGGAGCGCCTTCGTCGTCTCGGACACGATTCGCTCGACCGAGGGGATGGCCAAGTCCTCGAGGTACTCGGTGGCCGGTAGCGGAATGTGCGGAGTAGTCACCCTCACGATCGGCCCATCGAGGCTCCAGAATCCCTCCTCGGCGACGATGGAGGAGATCTCGGCGCCCCAGCCGCACAGCCGCGGATTCTCCTCCACGGTGACCAAGCGGCTCGTCTTCGAAACGGAGGCGAGAAGGGTCGTGACGTCCAGGGGAACCAGCGTGCGGAGGTCGACGACTTCGGCGGAGATTCCCTCTTCAGCCAGCCGATCCGCGGCCTCGACCGCCTTGGGGACCATGGCGGCAAGGGCGACGATCGTCACGTCTGAGCCTTCTCTGGCGATCCTCGCTTTCCCGAGGACGTCGACGATCTCGCCCTCTGGGACCTCCCCCTTGGTGGCGAGCAGGGCCTTGTGCTCGAAGAACACGACAGGGTCAGGGTCGCGCACGGAGGCAGCCATGAGCCCCACGACGTCGGAGGGTGTCGAGGGCGCTACGACCTTGAGGCCTGGGATCGCCATGGCCCAGTTCTCGACACTCTGGCTGTGCTGGGCTCCGAAGCGAACGCCACCACCGTTGGCAGTCCTGATGACGATCGGGATCTCGACCTGCCCGTCTGTCATGTACCTCGTCTTGGCGATCTGGTTGGCCACGATGTCCCAACACGTGGCGAGAAAATCGGAGAACATGATCTCGGCGATCGGCCTCAGCCCGTTCATGGCGGCGCCCATCACCATCCCCACGATCGCCTCCTCCGAGATGGGCGTATCCCTCACCCGGTCGGGGCCGAAGCGCTCGAACA
>CAZKJJ010000192.1:0-4963 GCA_964553055.1 uncultured Acidimicrobiia bacterium | reverse complement strand
CAACGCCCGAGAGCACAACCACGCTAATGTCCTGGCGCTCGGTGCCGGTCTCATCGGAGAGAACCTCGCCTGGCAGATCGTCCAAACCTGGCTCGCCACTCCCTGGGGAGAGGGCAGACACAGAAGGCGCGTTGGGAAGATCGGCGACATCGAGCGTATGTACCACAGGGGCAGGGAGTGACGACGACGAGAGAGGACCTCATCGACGCCATCGCTCGCGAGGTCCTGGCGGCGCTCTCCGACCGTGACCCGAGCCGCTGCCCAGACTGCGACGGGAGTTGCGCCGCTCACAACCCGGAAAGCGTGCGGAGCGTGGTTGCGACCGGTGCGGATCTAGTCAGCTACCACGGCTCAGCCCCTGAGGTGCCCACTGACCTGGCCCCCTACATCGATCACACCTTGCTGCGGCCCGATGCGTCTTCATCCGACATCGATCGGATCTGCACTGAGGCCCTTCAGTACGGGTTCGCGGCGGTGGTGGTCAACCCCATATGGGTCAGGCGATCGGCTGCCAACCTCGCAGGGACGTCCGTGCGGGTCTGCTCCGTCGTCGGATTCCCGTTCGGGGCGACGACCAGCCAGGTCAAGGCCTGGGAGGCCAGGAGGGCTATCAGGGACGGAGCTCAGGAGATCGACATGGTGATCAACATCGGGGCCCTGAAGAGCGGTGATCTCGATCTCGTCCGCTCAGACATCGGCAAGGTCGTCGATGCCTGCCACGAGGCCGGTGTCCGCTGCAAGGTCATCATCGAGGCGGCGCTGCTCACCGACGACGAGAAGGTGATCGCGTCTCACATCTCCAAGAGTGCCAAAGCCGATTTCGTGAAGACGTCGACGGGCTTCGGTCCTGGAGGTGCCACCGTCCGCGACGTTCTGCTCATGCGGGAGACGGTGGGCCCGACGCTCGGCGTGAAGGCGGCGGGAGGCATCCGGTCCCAGGAGGACGCCGAGGAGATGATCGCGGCAGGGGCGACCCGTATCGGGGCTTCAGCAGGCGTGTCCATCGTGACGGGCGGGACGGCCGATGAACGGTATTGACCTTCGCTCGTACATCTTCTTGGACAGCCTTCAGCCACAGTACGCGGCCTTCTTGGGGACGGTGGCGCAAGGCTTTCTGCCGCTTGCAGGCGACGCCTCGCTGTACGTCGAGATCGCACCAGGCATCGAGATCAACCGCCTCACCGACGTTGCGTTGAAGGCCACGATGGTCAAGCCGGGTATGCAGATCATCGAGAGGTACTACGGGCTCCTGGAGGTCCACTCGCCTGACCAGGCAGAGACGCGAGCGGCAGGTGAGGCGATCTTGAAGGACATCGGATTGACCGAGACCGACCGCCTCAAGCCGCGTATCGTCTCGTCACAGATCATCAGGAGGATCGACGATCACCAGGCGCAGCTGGTGAACCGTCAGCGCCACGGCCAGATGCTGATCCCTGGCCAGACGCTCTACGTCCTGGAGGTCGAGCCGGCAGCCAACGCGGCCCTGGCTGCCAACGAGGCGGAGAAGGCAGCTGAGATCAACGTTCTCGAGGTGAGGGCGTTCGGCTCGCTGGGCCGTGTGTACCTGGGCGGCGAGGAGCGGGACATCGACGTCGGATGGCGGGCCGCGGTGTCGGCGATGGAAGGATTGGAAGGTCGAGAGATCGCGGGGTGAGAGTCCCCGAAGCGAGAAGGGAGCTGTATGGCAGAAGCACTCGGGATGATCGAGACGCGCAGCTTCGCGGCCTCGGTGGAGGCTGCAGATGCGATGGTCAAAGCTGCCAAGGTGGAGCTGGTGTCCTATGAGGAGACCGGCGGCGGCTACGTGACGACTGTCGTGCGCGGAGACGTCGCTGCTGTGCGGGCAGCCGTGGACGCGGGCGTACGCGGCGCTGAGCGCGTCGGCGAAGTCATCGCGTCCCATGTCATCGCCCGCCCGCACGTCAACATCGACCTGGTGCTGCCGCTCGGGCGAGCCGAACAGGCCCGCCAAGAGACCGAATCCTCCTAGAGGGCGAGTCGTGCTGCTCGGGCGGGTTGCGGGCACGCTGGTGGCGAGCCGCAAGGAACCGAGGATGGAAGGCCTCAAGCTCCTCGTGCTCCGTCAGCTCGGCGTGGAAAACGAGGAGACGGGAGCCTACGTGGTGGCGGTCGACGCGGTCGGCGCAGGCGTTGGTGAGGTGGTGCTGTACGCGCAGGGAAGCTCAGCGAGGCAGACGGAAGCGACCCACGAGCGCCCCTGCGACGCGGTGGTGATGGCGATCGTCGACACGTGGGAGCTCGGCGGCGCCGAGGTCTACAGGAAGTAGGCGATGCAGGATCTGAGTCCCGCCGAGATCGAGGCCATCATCGAGAGGGTTCGAGCGCGCCTGGCCGCGGCAGGTGATGGAAGACCTGGCCTGGCTGTACGCGCAGGGGAGCAGCTGAAGGCGGCTGCGGAGGTCGAATACAGGGATGGGATCTTCCCGACGATCGACGAGGCCGTCGCGGCTGCCAAGGAGGCGTTCTCGGCGTACCGGACGATGGGACTCGACGGCAGGCGCGCCATCGTCAGCCATATCCGCCGCTCGATGCTGGCACACGCCGAGGAGCTCGCCAGGATGGCCCACCAGGAGACGGGCCTGGGGCGGGCAGAGGACAAGATCGTCAAGAACCGGCTCGTCGCCACGAAGACACCCGGCCCCGAGGACCTCGAGACGGAGACCGTCACCGGTGACCAGGGGATGATGGTGACCGAGTGGGCTCCCTTCGGCATCATCGCCGCCATCACCCCGACGACCAACCCGACCTCGACGATCATCAACAACACGATCTCGACGGTCTCAGCAGGCAACGCGGTCGTGTTCAACGTCCACCCGAACGCTCGGAGCACCTCCGCCGAGAACATCCGGCTCATCAACCAGGCCGTCACGGCGGCGGGAGGACCGCCCGGCCTCGTGACGGCCATACCCGATCCGACCATCGAGAGCGCCCAGGAGCTCATGCACCATCCGGACGTGAACGTGCTGCTGGTCACCGGGGGACCGGGCGTGGTTCGCGAGGCGCTTCGCACAGACAAGCGTGCCATCACTGCGGGCCCTGGCAACCCGCCTGTCGTGGTGGACGAGACGGCGGACATCGCCAAGGCGGCTCGCGACGTCGTCTTGGGCGCTTCGTTCGACAACAACATCGTGTGCACGGACGAGAAGGAGGTCTTCATCGTCGACACCGTGGCCGACCGGTTCCTGCGCTCCATGAGCGAGAACGGCGCCTACCTGCTCAAGGAGCACGAGCTGCGGAGGCTGGAGCGCGTGATCTTCTCCTCCATGGGGGAGCCGGGAAGGCCTGGCGTGGTCAACACGGCATGGATCGGCAGGAACGCCGCCGACATCCTCTCGGAGATCGGCGTCCAGCCGACAGCCGACGTGCGGCTGGCCGTTGCAGATGTCCCGAGAGAGCACACCCTCGTCTGGACGGAGCAGATGATGCCTGTCCTGCCTGTCGTTCGCGTCCCGAGCGCAGAGGTCGCGATGGAGCTGTCCGTACGCGCCGAGCACGGATTCCGCCACACGGCGTCCATTCACTCATCGAATGTGGAGCGAATAACGAGCATGGCTCGGATGATGAACTGCTCGATCTTCGTGGCGAACGGGTCGAACTTCTCTGGCCTCGGTGAGGGCGGAGAGGGGTTCACCTCGTACTCCATCGCCAGCCCGACAGGCGACGGGCTGACCAGGCCGAGGACCTTCTCCCGCGAGCGACGGATCACCGTCGTGGGCGCGCTTCGGATCGTCTGATGGCCGGTCCCGCTCTGGCGCTGCTCGAGTTCGATTCGGTGGCCGCCGGCATCGAGAGCGGCGACGCCATGGTCAAGCGGGGACCGGTTGAGGTGATCGTGGCGGGTACGGTCCAGCCGGGGAAGTACCTCGTGCTCGTCGGTGGGGAGGTCGCCGATGTCGAGGAGGCCGTCGAGGCGGGAAGGCAGACCGCAGGGGACCACCTCGTCGACACGGTCGTCTTGGCGGACGTTCATCCTGACGTCCTGGAGGGTGCGAGAGGCAGACGCTCGGAAGGGGTGGGCGAGGCTCTGGGCGTCATCGAGACCTCGACGGTGGCAGGTGTCCTCGATGCCGCGGACGCCGCCCTCAAGGGAGCGGACGTGACCCTGCAGGAGATCCGCATGGCAGACGGCCTCGGGGGAAAGGGCTATGCGCTGTTCCGAGGACCCGTCTCAGAGGTCGAGGCCGCAGTCTCCTACGGCGTGGGAAGGATCACCCAGGACCAACTCACCCAATCGGTGGTGATTCCGCAGCTGCACACCGAGATGGGCAGGAACCTCCTGGCGGACGCCAGGTTCTCGAGACGCGTCAGGGAGTCATGAGATGCAGCTCGGCAGGGTCAGGGGAACCGTCGTGGCGACCACACGGGTGCGAGGTCTGGAGGGGATCAAGTTCCTCATCGTCGAGCTCCTGGACAGGGCAGGGGCCTCGAGGGGCGAGCACGTCGTGGCCGCGGACGGGGTGGCGATGGCGGGACCGGGCGAGCTCGTGTACGTCGTGTCCGCACGCGAGGCGTCCCAGGCGCTTCCTGAGACGTTCGTTCCCGTCGACCATGCCATCGTCGGGATCGTCGATCAGGTGTCGCCGTGAAGATCGGCAGGGTGACGGGGACCGTGGTCTCGACCATCAATGCCCCGGTGTTCGAGGGCAGGCGCCTGCTCCTGTGCGATCTCCACGACCCTTCCGGCGAGCAGACTGGGGACTACACGATCGCGGTCGACGTCGTCGGAGCGGGAGCGGGGGAGGATGTCCTGATCCTCGACGAGGGAAACTCGGCCCGCCAGATCGTGGGCCTCGAGGAGGCGCCCATTCGTGCCGTGGTGGTGGGCATCATCGACCACGTCGAAGTTTGACAGATTAATGTCACTATGACATCATCCTGACGTTATGGAGAGGACGCGGGGACTGCGGACCTTCCTGATCGTCTGGTTCGGTCAGCTGATCTC
>CAZKJJ010000191.1:0-4965 GCA_964553055.1 uncultured Acidimicrobiia bacterium | reverse complement strand
AGACCGGCAGCTGGTAGCGGCAGCTTCACCACGACGCCCACACGAAGATCAGCAAGGGACGGCTGCCCTCCGCCGCCAGCTCGACGGGTCTTCCTTCGAGGTCGGCCAGGGTGATCCCTGGGAGCCGATCGCCGATGCCGAGCAGGGTCATGGCCTCACCTTAGGTGGGCCGCGACCGAGCCCGGCAGCCGGGTGATTGGGTCCTGGCTACTTCGGAGCGGGCTCCACTTCCAGGAGCTGGTCGATCTGACCGAGGGCGCCGGTGATGCCCTCCTCCATACCCATGGCGATCAGTTGCTCCATGGCTTCCTGGGAGGGGAAGACCGTCTCGAGGGTCATCTCGGTGCGGCCTCCTCGTTCTTCGCGCAGCTCGACGGTGACGTTCACGGTCGGCATCTCAGGGTTGGGGTTGCCTTCTTCGTCCGAGAAACCGTCTTCGAACTCGAGGTGGCGAGGAGCCTCCACCGCCAGTACCCGCCACCAGCCGCGATACCGGTCGCCTTCGGGACCCGTCATGTAGTAGGTCACGAGGCCGCCAGGCGTCAGGTCGTGGTCGACGACGGTGGCCGGGTAGGTGGGCGGTCCCCACCACCGCTCCAGCAACCGGGGGCTCTCCCACACCTCCCACACCCGCTGGAGGGGTGCTTCGAAGGCGGCGGTGATCGTCATGGTCATGGTCTCCGGGTCCTTGCGGATGTCGGTCACGCTCATTCGGTGTCTCCTTGGTCGTCGAGGATTCCCTCGATCCTCTCGATGCGGCTGCGCCACAACGCCTCCAGCTGCTCGAGCAGGTGGTTGGCGGTGCGGATGGTGTCGATGTTCGTGCATACGAGCCGCTCTCTTCCCCGCTGCTCCTTTCGGATCAGGCCGGCTCCCTCCAGCACCGAGACGTGCTTCTGCACGGCGGCGAAGCTCATCGGGTAGTTGCGAGCCAGCGCCGAAACCGAGTGCTCGCCGCGCATCGCCCGCCTGACGATGTCCCGCCGGGTGGCGTCCGCCAGGGCGTGGAAGAGGCGATCCGCTCTTCGTTCGTCCAACATATCTACAACCATCTGGTTGTATGTTTACCAGGCCGTGTCGAGTGGCGCAAGTCTGGGCCCTGACGCGGTGCCGGGAGTTGGGAGGCGGCTCGGCTTCGACAGGTCAGGCTTCAGAAGTCGCTTCCCTGTGGCGGAGCCGGGCACTCGGCAGTCTGGAGGTACTGCCGGCACTCCTCATCCGTCCACCAGCGAGTCAGCCGCTGTTGGGCGAGGCCGGCGAGCTCCTCGACGTCGAGGACGTAGACGATCACCGGTCCTTCGGGGCCGATGACCGCCAGGTAGCGTCCGTCGGGGCTGTACGCCACGTCGGCCATCACCGGTCCCGGGAGGGCAAGCCTGGTGACAGCGGTCTCCGTGTTCCAGATCCGCACGGTGTTGTCGTCGCCGACGGTCGCCATCTCTGGGAGCGTCGGGTGCACGTCGACGGAGAAGACCTGGCCGACCTGGCCTTCGAGGCGCTGCAGATGCTCGAGCGTCGTGGTGTCCCAGAGGTCGGCGTGCGAATCCAGGCTCACCGTCACGAACCAGGCGCCGTCGGGGCTGAAGTCGATCCTGCGTGCTCCTTCCGGGTAGATCGTGCCTTGGAGCTCCCCTGTCTCAGCGCTGCGGACCTCGACCGAGCCGTCCTCGAGCTCCGCCGCCAGGATCCTGCCGGCCGGATCGAAGGCCACGGAGAACGCCCCCAGCTCGGTCAAGGAGAGGGAGTCGGCTCCGAGATCGGTCCAGAGTCGAACACTGTCCTCGAAGGAGGCGGCGGCCAACATCCCCGAGCTGCTCCATGCCACGTCGTCTGCCGGCACATCCAGCAGCTTGGAGTGGAGACTGCCCTCGACGGAGATGAGGTGAACACCTGAGAACCCGGCCGTCGCCAGGAGGGCCCCCGTGGCATCGAACTCCATCGAGTCGACCATGCTGCCGAGTCCACTGACGGTGACCAGCTCTCGGCCGCTGGGAAACTCCCACAGCGTGATGGAGTCTGTCCCGCGGCTGGTGGCGAGGATGCTCCCATCGGGCGAGAAGGCAACCGCCCCGAACACCTCGTGCGGTCCGGGCAGCCCGATGAGCTCGTGGATCGCGGTCTCGCTCAGGTCCCACACCCGGGTCGTCTCGTGGTTCATGCTGGCGGTCAGCAGGAGGCTTCCGTCCCGGCTGAGGTCGACGCCGTCGACGATGCCGTCGTGGGCGACGAAGGAGCTCAGGTTCCTGCCCGTGTCGAGGTCCCAGACGGCTGCGAAGTTGTTGCCGGTTGCTGCCACCAGCATGCCGTCTGCTGAGACCTGGAGATCCCACACCGAGCTGGGCGCGAAGTAGGTTCGGACCTCCAGCCAGGTGCTCGTGTCCCAGGTCTTGAGCGTGGTGTCCCAGCTGCCGGTGACGAGCCGACGTCCATCGGGCGTGAATCCCACGTCCAGCACGAACCAGTCGTGACCTTCGAGTTCGGCTACGAGGTCGCCGCTGCTCACGTCCCATACGAGGGCGCGGCCGATGCCTTCGTCCGCCGCGGCCAACAAGGAGCCGTCAGGGCTGAAGTCGAGGTTGAGCGTCTCCGAGCCGGGGGGCGGCGAGAGCTCCTGCAGGACTTGCCCGGTGTCGAGATCGAACACCCATACGGCTCCGGAGCCGCTGGTGGCGGCCAGCATCGAGCCATCCCAGCTGAAGGCCGGTATGAGCGGTACGGGAGAGACGTCGAGCAGCATCTCCTGCGCCCCGTCCGCCGTGCTCCAGACTCTCAGCGTTCCGTCCAGGCTGCTGCGGGCGATACGAGCGCCGTCGGGGCTGAACACGGCGTCCAGAACCGGCGCTTCGTGCCCCCCGAGGGTGATGCCCCGCCTCGGCAGGTCGACGCTCCACATTTGGACGGTGGCGGGGTCGTCTCCAAGTGTGATGAAGGACCTGCCGTCGGGTGCGAAGTGCGCAATGCCGTTGCCTCCGTTGGGAACGGTCACGAGGAGCCGGTCTGCGAGCACTGCCCGATGCAGGGCGTCCTCGGCTTCCGGAAGGATGTCGGCTCCGCTCATCTCGACCGCCTGTAGGGCCAGGAGGGTGCTCAGCTCAGGGTCGAGATCCAGGCTGGCGAGAGAGGCGGAGGAGAGCGCCCGGACGGTCGCGATCCGGGCCTGGCTGTCGGCGCGGTCCCTCTCTGCGGCCTCAGCCTGGGCCGCGGCCTCAGCGGCGGCACGCTGGGACTCTGCCTCGGCACGCTGGACGAAGGCGAAGACGGCGGCGACGGTCGCCAGCATCAGGAGCAGGGCGAGGGCGACGCCCGCCGTCCACGCGGTGCGAATGGTGCGCCTGTGCTGTCTGACCTCCTCCGATTCGAGCTCGTCCTTGGCGATGCCCCGGATCGCCGAGGCGATGTCGGCCACTGCGCTTCGGAACCGGGCGTTGTTGAGATCGAGCTGCGTATCGGTCCGAGCCCACCGCATGTCCACCCAGCGCGGCTCCCCCGTGAAGGCTCCGTAGAGCGCGGGCGGAGCCGCGTCTGTCCCTTCGCTGATGTCGTTCTCTCCCCATCCAAACGTGCCATCGGTCAGGACCGGGAGGATCCGATCCGCTTCCTTGTTGTCCAGCCAGTACTCCACCTCCCTGCCCACCCACGGAGACCCTGCTGCTTCCGGCGAGAGCAGCAGCACGAACCAGCTCGAGGTGTCCAACGCCTTGGTGATCGACGACCACAGATGTGGATTCGCGCTCAGTGAGGCCTCGTCGCGGAAGATCCTCAGGGCACGCCTCCGCCACCAGGGCTTGGCGAACCGCTGTAGTGCGGCCTGCAGCCTGGGAGCCAGGAGATCGTCTGCGGCGTGGCTGTAGGACACGAAGCCGTCGTAGGCCACTGCGTCACGGTGGGCCTGGGCCGTCTCCATCAGCCGTCTCGTCTGGTCGAGCCCTGCGAGCCGATGAGACAGGGGCGCTGGACGGAAGCGACACCCTGTGGGCGAGCCCACGCCGTCAGCGCAGACCCCTCGGCTGCGATCACCGGACTCATTCAAGCGGAGGGTGCTTACGTGCCGCTGACGAAGGCCGGGCCCCGCCTTGCGCGGGAGGTTGCCGGACCTGCGGTTGGGTCCGAGCTGCTGATCGCCTGCTCGATAGAGACCCAGACCGCCTCGTCGGGTTCGACAGGGTCGACCAGGGCGATCGGAGACTCGACGTCGTCGCGATCGGCAACTCCTTGCGAAATCGGCTGGTCATTTCGCATTACACCGTCTCGGCAGCGAGCCCGAGTCGCAGCCGCCGGAACCCTGCCCGAATCCTGCTCTTCACCGTTCCCTCGGGAAGCCCGAGTTGAGTGGCGACGTCGTGGTACGAGAAGCCGCCGAGGTACGCCAGAGCGATCGGCCTCCGCTGGTCCTCGGGCAATTCGGCAAGGGCGGCCTGCACTCGGCTGGACACAACTTTCTCCAATGCAACGTCTTCGGTGTCGGGCATGGCGGTGGATGTGGTCCGGGCGTGGTCGGCTCGGTCGCGCCGTTCCCTGGCGCGCATCGAGCGAACGAGGTCGAGGGCGCGGCTGTGGGCGTCCATCCGGAGGAACGACTTCAGCGATCCCCGACCCGGATCGAATCGACCGGGACGATCCCAGAGGCGCACGTAGACCTCCTGGACGACGTCCTGGGCAAGGTCCCGGTCCCTGACTACGGCAACCGCCACACCCATAACGGCGGCGGCATGCTCGTCGTAGGCAGTCCGGAGTGCTTGCTGGTCTTTGCCGATGATCCTCGATATGAGGTCGGCGTCATCAGAATCGGCCGGCTGCGGAGCCGGAGCACCTGGCGCTAGTTCCAGGACCTTCATGTCTGTTACCTCCTGGTGTTGATTTAGTACTAAATATCTAAGCCCTGACTCTACCAACTGTCAAGTCCTGTACGCCCCTCCGGGATGCGATTGCGCGATTTCTCAGTAGGCGCTTGGCTTCCAGCCGGGG
>CAZKJJ010000190.1:0-5029 GCA_964553055.1 uncultured Acidimicrobiia bacterium | reverse complement strand
GCTCTCACCGGCCACCCCGGGGTGGCACGGATCAGCTTCACGGGATCGGTCGAGACGGGCCGGCTCGTGGCGCGCTCGGCGGCTGCCAACCTGACGCCGGTCAGCCTCGAGCTCGGAGGAAAGTCACCTCTTGTCGTCTTTGCCGACGCCGACATGACCGCCGCCGTGGACCAGGCAGTCGGACAGTACGACAACGCCGGTCAGGTTTGCCTGGCTGGCACCAGGCTGCTGGTCGAGGAGAAGGCCTACGACGAGTTCCTCGAGCGGTTCGTCGCCAAGGCCGAGACCCTGGTCCAGGGCGATCCGAGAGAGCAGGAGACCGATGTCGGGCCGCAGATCACCAGAGAGCACGTGCAGAGGATCGATGGTTTCGTCACGAGGGCGAAGGCGGAAGGGGCAAGGGCGGTTCTCGGGGGCGGTCAGAACGAGGAGCTGGGTGGGCTCTACTACCTTCCGACGCTGTTCGTGGAGGCGCCGGAGGGCTCGGAGATCCTGACGCGCGAGGTATTCGGGCCTGTCCTCACCCTCGAGCCGTTCCGGGACGAGGACCACGCGGTCGCGCTGGCGAACAGCACGACGTACGGACTGGCTGCCATCGTCTACACAGGGGACAGGGGCCGCTCGCAGCGGGTCGCAGCACGGCTCGCCGCCGGCACCGTATGGGTCAATTGCTTCTTCGTGCGGGACCTGAGGGCCCCCTTCGGCGGAGTGCGCAACAGTGGCATCGGGCGCGAGGGGGGAGACTGGAGCTTCGACTTCTACGGGGACGTCAAGAACACCGTGACGTCTCCCCGACATTGGCAGGACTGAGCAGGAACGGCGAGGGCTGAAGGGCACCGATCCCTAGAGTGGGCCGGCAGGAGGGCTGCGTGCTGAGCGAGGAATACCACAGGCTCCGGGTGCTCTGGCCGGACCATCTCGGCTTGGCGCGCGGCAAGTATCTGCCTGCTCGGTATGCCGAGCGAACCAACCACTGCATCGCCCTGTTCTCGCTTGGCTACAACCGGTTGATGGCACCAGAGGAGATCGAGGCAGAGGTTCCTGGCTGGTTCTTCTCCAGAGGGCTGCCGGACTGCGAGGCCGTCTACGACCTGGCGGACGCCAGGCCAGGCTGGGAGCAAGGCACCGCGGTGGTGGTGGCAGACATCACGAGAGAGGGCAGCCCCGTCGAGCTCGCCCCTCGGACCGTGCTCAGGAAGGCGGTGGCTGACTGGGAGGAGCTCGGCTACACGCCACAGGTCGGCGTCGAGTTCGAGGCCTACCTGTTCCAGCCTGACGCAGCAGGAGGCTGGGAGCCCATCCACACACCGGGGGCCTACGTCTACGGCACGGGGACAGCAGTGGATCCCCGAGGCGTGATCGACGACATCATGGTCGCCTCCGAGCGCGTGGGGATCCCGCTCGAGGCTGTGAACAGCGAGTACGACGTAGGACAGTTCGAGCTGACCCTGGCCTATGGCGATGCCGTGGAGACGGCAGATCATGCATTCCTCTTCAAAGTCATGGCCAGGGAGGTGGCTCATCGGAAGGGCCTGCTTGTGACGTTCATGGACAAGCCCTTGACAGACAGAGGTGGCAGCGGAACCCACGTCAACTTCAGCCTCGCCAGGGAGGGCCGCAACCTCTTCGAAGAAGCCACTGCTGCCGATGGCCTGTCCGAGGTGGCGAGACACTGCATCGGGGGGTTGGTGGCTCATCACGAGGGGATGGCGGCGTTGGCTGCTCCCACCGTCAACAGCTACCGCCGTCTGAGGGCTGGTCAGATGTCGGGCTTCTGGGCCAACTGGGGTCACGACCATCGCCTGGTCGCGGTCCGGGTACCTGGAGACCGAGGTCCCAGGACCCGCCTCGAGCACAGGCTGGCTGGAGCTTCGACGAGCCCGCATCAGGCGATCGCCGTCACCCTTCAGGCGGCACGGCTCGGCCTCGTCAATGAGATCGACCCCCCTCCACCCGAGACCCTCGACGGGGTGAGAAACGTCGGCACGGATCGCTCCGTTGCGAGGGATCTCCTCTCGGCCCTCGACGACCTGGAGGCGGACAAGGAGCTAACCGAGGCCTTCGGCTCCGACTTCGTCGCCTCGTTCATTCTCGTCAAGCGCGCCGAGTGGGCTCGCTACATGAGCCACACCACGGATTGGGAGCTTTCGGAGTACCTTCCGTTCCTGTGAGCTGGCGACAAGGCCCGGACGGAGTACGCCTGGCGGCGTGATGACACTCAGTCTGAATGGTCGACCTTTGCCATCCAGACCACGGTCTGACCTGGCGAGAAGTAAGACCAGAAGATGACGTCGCCGACCGCTTTCGGCGGTCTCCTCAGCCACGAACTGCCCGTGTATGGTGGCGGTCCCTCGATGGTCTCCCAGATGTCGCCGTCGACTGAGAGGGCGATCCGGGGACGGCCATCCACCCAGCTCCTGAAACCGATGATGTGCGCGTCTGAGATTCGTGAGACCTCGACATTGGTGCCCGAGAAGTGCTCGGGATCGCATTGCCAGCCGAGCATGTCCCACATGGGATCGTCGCAGGTCTCGATTCGGAAGGCTCCTGGGACCTGAGTCCTGGATTCAGCAGAAGGCATCACGCCTCTGGTCCACGTCAGCCCGTCTGGAGAGCCCCAGAACTGCTGGCCGTCGCCGTCCTCCTCGGGCAGGGAGCCTTCCGGCCCTGCTTCGAATATCCGAAGGAACAGGCCTTCGGTGGCGCTGGTGAATTCGAAGAGGACGTTGTCGTAGTAGCCCAGATTGTCGCCGTCGATGAAACCGGGTGTTCCTCGGCTGGTCCATTCGATCCCGTCCGGCGAGGTGAGCACCTCCGCAGATCTGAAGAAGCTCTTCTCGTCGCCCTTGGCGATGTCTTCTCCTGTCGGTCCGTTCTCCGACCCGAATAGGTAGGCCGCGAACCCACCCTCGGGGAGCCTGACCACCGTTGCGTCGGGGTCCCGGGGGATCTCTGGGAGGGTCTCATCCCGCGAAGCGACACACGACGAGTCGCCTGTGACGGTGGAACCGGTGCTGCAGCTGTGGATGTCCAGTCGACGCCATGGCTCGGGGTCGGGATGGTCGACCCAGCTCACACCCTCTGCCGAGTACCACACGTCGCCGTTGACGAACCCCTCGTCTCCTGGCCACAGCAACGCATACCCACCGTTCGGATCGAGGAACAGCTCAGGATGGAGCGACGCAGGTTCCCCAGCGGGGTCGTACCGAACCCACACGATGTCACCGAAAGACTCGGTTGGGATGGGAGCCAACGTGTCGGACGGTTGGTGGGCTCCGGCCGTCGGTTCGGGTGCTGCCTCAGTCGTGGTGGTGGCCGTGGTCGGGGGCGACACCGGCGTCGTGGTCGGGGTGGGGTCGGGTTCAGTGACGGGTGGCGCCTCTGCTCCCCGCACGAGCAAGGGGATCCCAATCGCGAGCACGACCACCAGGGCGGCGGCGATGGCCCACACCGAACGGTGCCGTGACCCCCCATGCCGGGGCACGAGCGGGGTGGGCACCACCGTCGGGACAGGCTGTATGGAGGCGTCGGGGAGGTCGTCGACGAGCGCCTCGGAGTAGACGCGTATCTGTTCCAGGACTGGGACTCGGCTCATGAGGGATCCTTCAAGCTGCGTTGAATCGACTTCGTGCCCCGCTCCAGATGGTTCTGGAGCGTGGTGCGTTTGACGCCCAAGACGTCAGCGGCTTCCTGCTGCGTCCACCCGAGACCGTGCACCAGGACGACCGCCACCCTTTGACGTTCCGGCAGCTCGGCAAGCGCTCCGGGTAGCTGCGGTTCCACCTCCGGCATCCGGGCCGGCTCCACCGCGGGAAGCGTCGGTGTTCTCCGCCGAATTCGGCGGGTGCGACTCCGACCCACCTGATACAGATACCCGACGGGGTTCTCCATCGAGGACACGGTTGGCCAGTGCTCCCAGGCGTACGCCAACGCCTCGGAGGTCGCCTCGACACCATCGGTCCGCCCATACCTGGCGACGAACGCTTGCTTCAAACGGGGCTCGACTTCAGCCACGAACGCCTCGAAGGGCGTCTCGGCGTCCGCCTGGACCGCTCTGCGATGCTCCTCATGCAGCACGTGTCAGCTCCTCCGGTCTCACCCAATAAAAGCCGCAACCGCGGCGCCTTGACCACACAACTCACGGGTCGTCGATACCGCCACTCCGGGCTCAGCAGTCTTCCGAGGCGACGGCCGGTCCTCCGTGCCTTCTGATGTAGGCACCCCCGTTTACCATCGCACCACATGGAAGGGTTCTTCTACCCGCGCACGGCGACGGGTAAAGCTTCGATCGTTCCGAAGCCGCCATGGCACTACTCGGGAGATGTGCTGACCATCGAGTACCGCACGGATCCCGAGCGAGTAGCGGCGTTGCTCCCCGAGCCCCTCGAGCTTGCGGAGGATCCAGGGGCGGTGGCCGTGGTATTCGCTGACTGGCAGTCGTGCTCTGACAGCTTCGAGGAGCTGCTCGATCCTGTGCGGTCCCAGTACAGGGAGTGCTTCGTGGTGGTTCGCTGCCGCTACCGGGAGGAAACGTACTCCCGCTGCGTCTATATCTGGGTGGACAAGGACTTCGCCCTCGTGCGGGGGCTGCACCAGGGCTACCCGAAGAAGTTGGGTGACGTCCACGTCACGCGGCCGGTGACCGTCGGCAAGGCCGGACCTCGGCTCGCGCCTGGCGGCAGGTTCGGAGCCACGCTGAGCCGCGAGGGACGTCTGCTGATCGAGGCAACGTTCACGATCACGGGACCGTCCGAGACGGCGGGCTTCGTCAATGCTCTCCCTATGTTGCACCACCGCTGGTTCCCTGCCATCGAGTCGGACGGCTCAGACTCGATGAGCGAGCTGGTCACGATGCGCGGGTACGACGTCGAGCTGGGCCCCGCCTTTTCGGGAGAGGCAGAGATCTCCCTCCACGACTCGCCTACGGAGGAGCTGACCAGGTCAACCGCCACTGTCCCAAGTGCCAGGGTCTCGCTCAGGCCCGTTGGGTGGAGGCTCGTAAGGAGCGTGTGCTCGACGTTCAACACTT
>CAZKJJ010000189.1:0-5102 GCA_964553055.1 uncultured Acidimicrobiia bacterium | reverse complement strand
TCGCGGAAGCGGTTCTTGGCTCGTTGACCCCGGGGGATGACCTGGATGTCTTCAGTGTCTTTGGAAGCCATGAGAGGCCTTACGTGCAACGACGTCTTCGTGGTTGGGAGATCGTTCGTTGGCAACTCTCAACCGTCCCAGAAGCGGTCTCCGGACGGCTTCACCGCGCCCGTTGTCGATGCTCGCGACGATAGGCGGCCCATGCCTCACACGGACCCCTACGTACCAGCCACTAGCATCGAAGCCGTCTTCTGGGACCGCTGGGATTGCTGGCACGGGCTAGGAGCCCAGCACGCGTCGTGGGCTCACAGTTGATGGGAATGCTCGGCGGCGTCGCACCCTCCTCCTACGGTGAGGACTCATGACGTACCTCGACCACGCCGCCTCGACCCCCGCAGACCCTCGGGTGGTCGAGGCCATGCTCCCTTGGTTCGTCGACCACCATGCCAACGCGTCGTCGCCTCATCGCTATGGGCGCCGAGCAGCCCGAGCGGTACGACACGCGCGGGAAGCCGTCGCGGGGCTGATTGGATGCGAGCCCGCGCGGGTTGTGTTCACAAGTGGTGCCACTGAGGCACTCAACATCGCGATCAGCATGGCAGCGGCACTTGCTGACCCACGACGTGGCCTAGCTGTTGTCGGCGCCACCGAGCACAAGGCTGTTCTGCAGGCGGCGGACGCACACTCCCGCGGAGTGACAGTTCGGCGAATTGCCCCGCAGTCGTCCGGTTGGGTCAGCGTCGACCAGGTTGCGGAGATCGCCGGACGGGCGGCTTGGGGATCCTTCATGGCCGTCAACAACGAGACTGGCGCCGCTAATCCTTACACCGACATAGCTCGCACTCTGCGGGCGAGCGGCTCTGTGTCCGTAATCGATCTAACCCAGGCTGTAGGCAAGCTTCCTGTAAGACTTGACGACAATGTTGATCTTGCTGCATTGTCGGGGCATAAGTTTGGTGGACCGCAAGGAGTAGGCGCTCTTGTGGTGCCGGAAAGGCGGCCGGATGCCTGGCAGCCACTCGTAGTCGGAGGGTCTCAAGAGCGGGGCTTTCGTCCTGGCACGCCTAACGTGCCGGGCATCGTGGGGCTCGGCGAAGCGGCTCGACTCGCCGCCAGGGAGTTGGACCAGCGGACCGCATCAGTGCGTGCCACGGCAGAGGCGTTCCTGGCTGCGCTCTTAGTCGGGTCCCCGAACGCACCCATTGTGAACGGCGAACCGGGTGTCCCGCACATCCTGAACCTGTGGATACCGGGCGTCGACAACACGATCTTGCCTGCACGATGTCGCGACCTTGCCTTCGCGACAGGATCAGCATGCAACAGCGACCTTCCCGAGCCGTCTCACGTCCTCCTGGCGATGGGGATGCATCACGACCGGGCTTCCCAGAGCATCAGAGTTTCCTTCTCGCACACGACAAGCGTCGAGGAAGCAGTCGACGCCGCCAAGGTCATCTCCGCAGAAGCGGCCGCTATCAGGGAAATGACAGCTACATGAGTGCGACGCTACTTCGGGACATCCGCCCCATATTTGGTCGTCATCAGACGTTTGCGCCCCGCTACACGTGGTTTAAGGCTGCCTACGACCTCGTTGCGTGCTACTCCCAAGATGACGATGGAAACTGCAAGCAGAACGGGGCCGCATTCACCCACCCGTTGGCGCACCGTCAACTCGGCGTCGGAAAGAATCAAGCTCGCGCCATTCGCTACTGGGCCGAGGCTGCACAGGTGCTGCGCGAGGACGAACAAGACAACAGCCGCCTCCCCATCCTGCGGACCACCAACTTCGGGCGGTTCCTTCTCGATGACGACCACGGCCACGACCCCTATCTGGAAGCCGCCGAATCTTGGTGGCTGCTGCACTGGCAGTTCGTGTCCCCACGGTCCATGGCCCCCGCCTGGTGGGTGGCGTTCCACACCTTTCAGCCCGCCACCTTCACTGCCGACACGCTCCACGAGCATGTCCTGGCGAGCCTCAACGGGGCAGGGCACGATCCCGCCGATAGCGTCTTGCGTCGTGACATCATTGCGCTCGTCCGCACCTATGCTGGCGCCGACAAAGGCAGCCGTGAGAAGGTCGACGACAAGATTGACTCGCCCTTTACACGTCTCGGCCTGATGCGCACTGGCACCGACGGCTTGCGGTTCTCCGTCGGGCCTAAGGCCGGCCTCGCCCCGGAGGTTGTCGGTTTCGCCCTTACCGACTTCATGGCCTGCCAGCAGTCTGACTCCGACCGCATCCTTGTTGGCACTGCCGCACTCGAAGCGGGAGGTCCGGGCCGCGCCTTCAAGATCACCGAACGCGAACTCTCGCATGTGCTGGACACTCTGGCTGGTCAGCACCCCGAGCTCGTCCTGCTGGACCGCAGCGCTTCCGCCGAACAGTTCGTGCTGAAGGATGAGCCGCAGCAGGTCGCAACCTCGTTGCTGCACGCCATGTACGAACGGATCAGAGCCGCCGTGCCCCACCCGCCCCGCGGCGGATGGCAGACACTCCCGCAGACCGCGATCCAGACCGCGCTCGACGTGGCCCCGGGGGCAGCATGACGGCCGTCGCCGACCTCACCACGATTTCCAGGCGCTTCGGCCGGTCCGTCCGCCTCGACGGTACCGCGACCAACGAGGCGCTCGCCGGCTACGTCGTCACGGCCCGAGGCCTCGACCTGCTCGAACGGCTCTCCGTCGGGATGAGCACACGGTCCGGCAGCCGCGCCTGCTCCATCATCGGCCCCTACGGGTCGGGCAAGAGCTCGTTCGCTGCGCTGCTCGACGGCCTTGTCGGCGGCCACGACGACGCCACCGCGCTGCTCACCAACGACCATGCCGACGCCTACGAACAGTTCCGGTCGGCCCGCGACGAGTTCGCCCAGGGGCGCTCGTGGATCCGCGCTGTGTTGACCGCCCCCCAGCGCGAACCGATCACCACGACGCTCCTGCGCGCCCTGGACCGCGGCTGTCAACGCGACAAGGCCCGCAAGAGGGACCGCACTGCCGTAGCCGACATGCTCGATCGGGCCCTCGACCCGGAGGAACCATCGCCCGCGTGGGACGAGATCGAGCCTGTCCTGGTTGAGATCGCCACTCACCGCCCGGTGCTCCTGGTCATCGACGAGTTCGGCAAGAACCTCGAGGCCTACGCCAAGAGCGACCACGAGGCTGACCTCTACCTCCTCCAGCAGGTCGCCGAAACCGCTGCGGAGCGGCCCGACGGAGCTGCGCTGCTGGTCCTCACGGTCCAGCACCTGGCCTTCGAGGCATACGCGGAAGCCTCGTCGGTCCAGCAGCGCCGCGAATGGGCGAAGGTCCAGGGCCGCTTCGAGGACGTGCCATTCATCGACTCGTCCGCGACCGCACGCAGCCTCATTGCGACCGCGATCAGCCACGCCGACGACGGCACCTACGCCTGGTTGCGGGCCGAGACCGCCGCTGAGATGGCGGACACGGCTGCATCCATCGGCCTGTCGGTCACCGACCCCGACCTAATCGCCCGGTGCTATCCGCTGCACCCCACTGTGCTGGCCGTCCTGCCTGACCTGTGCACCCGCTTCGGTCAGAACGAACGCACTCTGTTCTCCTTTCTCGCCTCGGGGGAGCCGCTATCGATCAGCGCCCGCAACGCCGACCTTGACGTCGACGGGCTGCCGACCCATCGCCTCGACACCGTCTACGACTACTTCGTCGAGGCGGCTTCTACCCTCGCCGGGGCGTCCAGCGACGCCACCCGGTGGGTCGAAGTCTCCACCACGGTTCGCGACGCGGCAAGCCTCACCAAGCCGCAGCAGCGGGTCCTGAAGACCATCGGCGTGCTCAACCTCGTCGCCGCCTACGGCACGGCCCGCGCCTCCTCGGGCCTGGTCCGGTTCGCGCTCGCCGGGGCGGGGCAGGGCCTTGAGACCCCGGCCGCTGTCGACGCCCGCGTCGAAGAGCTCCAGCACGCCGGCATCCTGGTTCACCGGGACTTCGCCGACGAGTACCGCATCTGGCGCGGGTCCGACTTCAACCTGTCCGAAGCGCTCAGCCAGGCCCGCGCGCTGGGCCGCACCGCCGATGTCGCCGCCACCCTCGAGCAGGTCCACCCGCTCGAGCCGCTCATCGCCGGACGCCATTCGCACGAACGCTCCACCGTCCGGTCATTCGCCCGGGTCTGGGGTGATGTGTCTGGGGTCGGCGGGCCCTCGCACGACCACCCGCACCCCCACGACGGCACGATCGTCCACCTCACCGACAAGACCGCCAACATCGACCAGATCCAACGTCCCGAGCACGACTATCCCGTGATCGTCGTTCGCCCCACCGACGTCACTGGGCTCCAGGAGGCCGCCCGAGAGGTCGCCGCTCTCTTGGCGGTCGGGCAGGACGACCGCATCGACCCCACGGACAGCGCCGTTCGGCGTGAGATCGCCGAACGGCTCGACCACGCACGGCAGGCACTGTCCCGGGAGATCCGCCGCACGTACTGGGACACCGCCCGGTGGCGGTGGCTCAACCCGCCTAGCGGCAAGCCCGCTGCCGACTTGCCCCGCGTGCACAGCACCGCCCCCCTGTCCGACGTGTTCGACCAGGCCTACTCGGCGGCACCACGCGTCGGCTACGAGCCGATCAACCGTCACGAACTGACTTCACGCGGCTCACGGGTCCGCACCAATTTGTTCCGCGCTCTGCTCGACCCCACGGCCTGGAACGACTGGACCGACCGTGAGTCCGAGTTCGGCTTCGCCCCCGACAGCGCCGAAGCCAGCGCCTTCCACGCCGTGTTCATCCACTCCGGACTGATCGACACCGACCCGGTCCCTGGTCGTGACCGACTCGTCGAGTGGCGCGACCCCGAGGGCAGTGACAGCGACCAGATGGACCCGAACTGGCTCGCCGTCTGGAACACCATCGGCGACCAACTGGCCGTCAGCGACGGATGCCGAACCACACAGATCATCGACGCGGTCGCCGCGCCCCCGTACGGGCTCCGCGAAGGCGTCGCTATCCTGCTGCTCGCCGCCCACCTCCTTCGTTGGCCCGAGCGCACCGCCCTCTTTGAGCACGGCACCTTCGTGCACGAACTCGACGACGGCGTGCTTGAGCGCATGGGCCGCAACCCTGCCAACTTCACC
>CAZKJJ010000188.1:0-5109 GCA_964553055.1 uncultured Acidimicrobiia bacterium | reverse complement strand
CGTCAATGTCCTCCTGTTGATGGCGGTGCTGTGGGCCATGGTGTTCAAGCCAGGCGCCTGAGCGGGTCGGGTCAGAGGCGGCGAGAGGACTGCAGGGCCTCCCAGACGCGTTCGGCCGTGAAAGGAGTCTTCCTGAGGCGTACGCCGACCGCGTCGTAGATGGCGTTGGCGATGGTCGGCGCGGGAGCATTGATCCCGATCTCCGCGATGGACTTCGCTCCCATCGGACCGGTCGGATCGTACGAGTCGACGAGGATGACGTGAACCGGGGGCATGTCCAGGATGCCCGGGATCTTGAAGCGGGCCAGGTCAGGGTTCCTCAGCCTCCCCTCGCCGTCGAACACCATCTCCTCGTACAGTGCATAGCCGATGCCCTGGGCTATCGCCCCTTCCAGTTGGCCCTCGGCGAGTTGAGGATTGATGGGAGTCCCGCAGTCTGCAGCCGCCACGAAGTCGATGATCTTCACCTCGCCGGTCTCCATGTCCACTTCCACCTCAGCGAAGCTGGCGAGGAACGGCGGCGGTGAGACCTCGGGCACGAACGAGGCCGTGGCAGCGAGCTGGCGCTGGTTGGTCACGTAGAGCGCCCGCAACCCCACCTCGGCGAGGTCGACGCCGCCGTCTCGGCCAACGACCCGTCCCTCGACGATGTCGAGAGACGAAGGCACGGCCTCGAGCATCTCACCCGCCACCTCGAGAACCCGGTCCCTGAGGTCTGAAGCCGCCATCTGGACGGCCGTACCCGAAACGTAGGTGGTCGAGGACGCGTAGGCGCCGACGTCGAACGGCGTCGTGTCCGTGTCCGAGGAGAGCACCACGATGTGATCCAGCGGCACGCCCAGCACCTCGGCGGCCACCTGGCCCAGGACCGTGTCGGAGCCGGTGCCGAGATCCGTGGCACCCACAGCCAGATGGAAGGAGCCGTCCTCGTTCATCCTGATGGAAGCAGATGCCATGTCGACGAGGGGGATGCCTGAGCCCTGCATGCTGACGGACATCCCAATGCCTCTGCGCACAGAGCCGTTGTGTTTGGGAGCAGACCGCCTGTTCTCCCAATCGATGTGGGTGGCGGCGACGTCCAGACACTCAGAGAGCGCGCAGCTCGTGATCCTTTGCTCGACGCCGGGGCGGCCCTCTCCGAGCTGGGCGAAGATGGGGGATGACTCGCCTGCGCGGATGTGGTTCAGCCTTCGCAGCGCCACGGGATCCATCCCGAGGCCTTCCGCCAACTCGTCCATGGCCGTCTCCAGCCCGAAGTATCCCTGGGATGCTCCGTAGCCCCTGAAGGCACCGGCCACTGGAAGATTCGTGTAGACGGCCCTTCCCCGAAACGTCACGTGTGGCGCCTTGTTGTACAGGGGGAGCGTCTTCGAACCTGTGTTGGACAACACCGTCAGCCCGTGCGTGCCGTAGGCGCCTGTGTTCGACAGCGCCTCCATCTCGATGGCACGCAGGATCCCATCTTCGTCGGCGCCGAGCTTGACCCTGACCCGCATCGGATGCCTCGTCCTGGTGGCGTAGAACTCCTCTTCTCTGCTGAGCTCCGCCAGGACGGGGCGACTCGTCCTCAGTGTCGCCAGGGCGGCCGCAGGCTCCAGGATGACCTCCTGTTTGGCACCGAATCCGCCTCCGATCCTCGGTTTGACGACGCGCACCATGTGCAGCGGAATGTCCAGCACCCGCGCCACGATCCTTCGCGCGTGCCACGGAACCTGCGTCGACGTGTAGAGAACGAGCCTGCCGTTCTCGTCGAGGTACGAGAGCACGACGTGCGGCTCGAGCGAGGCGTGCTGGGTGTACTGCGTCTCGCACGTCGTCTCCACCACCACCTTCGACTCGGAGAATCCCACCTCAAGGTCGCCCACTCGGGCGCTGACCATCGCGGACGTGTTGTGCTCGGCGTCCCATATGTCGGTGGCGTCATCCTCGTCGTGGACTCGCGGCGCACCATCCAGGATGGCCTCGTCGACAGACAGCACTGCGGGCAGCTGCTCGTACCCGACCTCTATCGACTCGAGCGCCTCAGCCGCGACTGCCCATGTCTCGGCGGCCACGGCAGCCACAGGGTCGCCTACGAACCTGACCTTGGTGTCGAACATCCGCGTGTCGTACGGCGAAGGCTCAGGCCAACTCTGGCCTGCTGTCGTGAAGCGGGTGCGAGGGGTGTTGCGATGGCTCAGCACACAGGCAACGCCTGGCAGTGCCTCGGCCAGACTGGTCTCGATGAAAGCAATGCGGGCGTGCGGGTGGGGGCTGCGCAGGAACCCCATGACGAGGGTGTCTGGCAGGTCGAGATCCCCCGCGAAGACGGGCTTACCCGTCACCAGTGCGAGCCCGTCGAGCTTCCGCTCGCTCTCTCCGACGACGGTGAACTCACCCATCACCCGCCTCCGACTGCGATCACGGCCTCCAGCTGCTTGGCGTAGCCAGTGCACCGGCAGAGGTTGGCTGCCAGCACCTGCCTGATCTCTTCGAGCGACGGCTGAGGCGTGGCGGCCAGGAGCTCCATCGTTGCCATCAGCATCCCTGGCACGCAGAAGCCGCACTGGGTCGCACCATGGTCGAGCATGGCCACCTGGAGCGGGTGGAGCACGCCGTCGAGCGCCAACCCCTCGACCGTCCTCACGGCGGCACCCTCCGCCTTGGCCGCCAGCATGAGGCAGGCGTTCACGGCCCTTCCGTCCACGAGGATCGCACAGGATCCGCAGTCGCCGTTCGAGCAGCCGTCCTTGACGCTCTTCGCTCTGAGCCTTCTCAGCACGGGCAACATCGACTCGCCGGCATCGACCTCCACTCGCACAGCCGAGCCGTTGAGCGTGAACGAGACGATCATGCGGTCTCCCTGATCCCCAGCAGCGCCCTCCGCACGGCCACGTAGGCCAGGTGCCTCCGATATCGGGCAGAAGCCCGAAGGTCGGTTCGCACCATCGCGGTCCGGGCTGCGACCCGCGCGGCCGATTCGATGGCCTCATCAGAGAGCCCCGTGTCCAGCAGCTCGCCCTCCACCTCCACAAGGCGCGTCGCGAGGGCAGGGGTCTCCCCAACCGCCACCCTCGCGCCGCTGATCTCACCACCCGCGCCTGAGACGAGACAGGCGCAGTTGAGCATCGCCAAGTCGAACGACGTCCTGGAGAACTTCACGAACCAGCCCCGAGCATCTTGGTCCTCAGGCACCAGGAGCTCGGTCACGACATGGGCGGTCTGGTGGCGGCGCTCTGCGAAGTAGTCCCCGAGTCTCAGCTCCACATGCTGGCCGTCGTAGAAGCGGATCCTCGCGTCGAGCACCAGGAGGACGGGGACTATGTCCGAGAGACGACCACGCGCCACGTGACCGCCGAGCGTGGCGATGTTGCGCAGCAGAGGCGATCCGACGCGGCGCAGCATGTGCGCCATGAAACCGCCCCCGACGGTCGCGACGAAAGGATGGTGGGCGAGATCGGTGAGGGTTGTCATGGCCCAGATCCGCAGCACACCGTCTCGCAGTTCGAGAGCATCGAGTCCCGCACCCCCCAGGTCGACGAGTGTCTCCGCCCACGGGCGAGGCCGACGTGCGATGTCCGTCCCGCCTGCCACGAGGGTCGCTCCGCCCGCCAGAGAGAGTGCCAGAGCTTCTTCGGCCGACGTCGGACGAACGTAGCGTTTCGCAAAGGTGACGGGTGCGACCATGCGGCTCCTCCTGCGTGCAAGCTAGATGTGGGCCGAGTACCACAGAAGGGGTCCTTCGTCCCCGGCCCACGGGTTGGATGACCCGTGTCCATCCCGGCAGGCGTCGAAACAATGACATCACCACCCGGAGGTCGGATGAGGAGCTTCGCCGGCCGAGACATCCTGTCTCTCGCCGACTTCGACCGATCGGAGTTCTCACACGTCTTCGAGGTCGCCTCCGACCTCGAGCCCATCGCCACCAGGAGAGCCAACACCGACCTGCTGGCGGACAAGACGCTGATCTCGGCCTTCTATCAACCATCGACCAGGACTCGCCTCGCTCATGAGGCGGCCATGCACCGCCTGGGAGGTCACGTGCTCGGCTTTGCAGATCCGAGGATGACCAGGGCCGGCGACTTCTACCAAGAGTCCCTGAAGGACACGGTCCACATGCTCGAGCTCTACGGTGACGTCATCGTCATGCGGCACTACCAGCAGGGAGCGCCCCACGAAGCCGCGGGATGGGCGAGCGTTCCAGTCATCAACGCCGGAGACGGTTGGGGTGAGCACCCGACGCAAGTGCTGACCGATCTCTACACGGTGACACGCGAGCGCGGCACCCCTGACGGACTCACGTTTCTGTGCGTCGGCGACATGCGCATGAGGACGATGCACTCGATGGGCTACGCCCTGACCCGTTTCGACGCTCGAGCGATATTCGTGGCTCCCCCAGACATGTCGCTCACAGACGAATTCCGCAAGGAGCTGGAGGCCAGGAACCTCGTCTTCTCCGAGGCGGACCACGTTGCGGACGTCATCGAACAGGCAGATGTCATCTACATGGAGCCCGTCGTCCAGCCGGACTACGCACAGAGCAGGCAGGACAGGGCCGAGGAGTACGGAACGACACCTGACGAGTACCGCGTGACGCGGGAGCTGCTCGCTTCACGAGCCAAGAGCGATGCCATCGTGCTGCACTCCCTTCCCCGCATGGACGAGCTTCCTCCCGATGTCGACGACACGAAGCATGCCCGCTACTGGCAGGAGGCTTTCAACGGAGTCGTCGTGAGGATGGCGCTTCTCGCCCTGGTCCTCGGAGCGATGGAGTAGAGGAACGCATGCAGACGGGTCTTCGCGGCCGTGACATGATCTCGCTGAGCGAATGGTCCCGCGGTGAGATCGACACGGTGCTCGACGTTGCCTCGACCCTCAAGCGGATGCGGGCACTCGGAGAGCCGCACGCCTTCTTGGAGGACAAGGTGCTCGCCATGTTGTTCTTCTTCGCCAGCACGAGAACCAGGGCGAGCTTCGAAGCAGGCATGGCCCAGCTCGGAGGCCACGCCCAGTTCATCGAGAGCTCGACGACGCAGATCGCCCACGGCGACACCGCCAAGGAGATCGGCGAGATCCTGGGGCGGTACAACGACGCCATAGCGATCAGGCAATGCGACTGGGGCATGGGAA
>CAZKJJ010000187.1:2334-5117 GCA_964553055.1 uncultured Acidimicrobiia bacterium | reverse complement strand
CTCCTGCATCGATCAGCGCCTCGGCCACCGCCAGCCCCGGATACACATGGCCGCCCGTGCCGGCTGCACCGATCACATAGCTCATCTCCTGGGAGGCAACCCGTGCCTGGCGATGTTCACCAACACACCAGCAGCACCCATGGTCATCAGCATCGCGCTCCCCCCTACCGAGACGAAAGGCAGCGTGATGCCCGTCACAGGGAGCACACCCGTCACCCCACCGATGTTCACGATCGCCTGTGCTGAGATCCACACCACCAGGCCTGCCCCGAGCAGTTGACCGAACCGATCGGGCGCTCGTACACAAATGGCGAGGCCGACGATGGCGAACACTGCGAAGAGCACGAAGATCACGATGCCCCCCGCGAATCCCGTCTCCTCGCCGATGATCGAGAAGATGAAGTCGGTGTGAGCGTTCGGTAGGAACGACCAGCGAGCCCTGCTTGCTCCCAGCCCGACACCGAAGGCGCCTCCCGTCCCGAGAGCCAGGTAGCTCTGGATGACCTGGAACCCTGACCCCAACTGGTCCGCCCAAGGGTCGAGGAACGAGGTGATCCGCTCCCAGCGGTAGGGGGAGGAGTACGCAAGCAGGAGGGCAGATCCGAAGCCACCGATCGCCGTCAGCGCCACGTAGCGCAGAGGGGCGGCAGAGGCGATCAGCACGGCCAATGCCGCAGACGCGATGATGATCGTGGTTCCCAGATCGGGCTCGAGCATGACGAGGACGCTGACGAGTCCGAGTGAGGCTCCAACAGGCGCGGCGAACCGAGGGAAGCTGCGGAGCAGGTGCTCCTTGCGCGTGAGGACGGCTGAGAGGTAGACGACGACGGCGAACTTGGCGAACTCAGAAGGCTGGAGCGAGATGGGCCCCAGGTTCAGCCACCGCCTGGCCCCCGCCGTCACCTCGCCGACCACGAGGACGGCACACAATCCGACCAGCGAGAGCGCCAGCAGCGGTATGGCCGCTCTCCGTAGCCATTGGTATGGGACACGAATGGCGATGAGCATGACACCCAACCCGAGCCCTACCCACATGATCTGCCTTCTGAAGTACTGAAGGCCGTCTCCCGACCGCTCGAGTCCGATCACCGAGCTGGCTGAGAGCGTGGCACCCAGGCCGATGACGACGAGGATCCCCACCACGACCAGCAGGACGGTTGCGTTGCGCGAGTTGACCTCCTGGCGAGCAGCCTTGCGGTTGGCATCCGCTCTGATGTGCGCGATCGACGTCACCGATGCCATCAGCGGGCCTGACCTTCTCTCACCGCGACCTCGAACGCCCTCCCGCGGGCCGCGTACGAGTCGAACATGTCGAAGCTGGCGCACCCTGGCGCGAGCAGCACCGTGTCCCCTCGGCCGGCCAGCGACGACGCGATCCCCACCGCTTCCGGAACCGAGGCGGCAGCGTGCGCAGCAACCACCGCGGCCTCCAGCAGCTCCTCCTGAGCCTCTCCGAACGCCACGACCGCCTTCAGGTGCGGGTGGCGGACCATGGGCGTCAGATCGAGGCCCTTGTTTCGGCCTCCCGCCAAGAGAATCACGGATTGGTACGCCTCGATGGATGCCACGGCGGCGTGCGGATTGGTGGCCTTCGAATCGTCGATCCATGTGACACCACCCCGCTCGAGGACGACGGCTCGCCTGTGCTCGCCCGGCTCGAACGCCCTGAGGGCAGCCTCGATGCCCTCGCGCCCTGCGCCTGCCTCCTCGGCTGCCAAGGCAGCGGCCGCCAGGTCCACGAGGTAGGCGGGGTCTGACAGGAGGAGGTCGGAGACGGGCAAGGCCACAGGGCCCGGTAGGAAGAGTCCCTCCCTGACCAGTCCTTCCGTTCCCTCAACGGTGAATCCCCTCGTTCGGCCCGGTGCCCTGGCGGCGATGGCCCTCGCACCTTCGTCTTCCTTGTTGTAGATGCACAGGTCATCCGGATGCTGCCTCTCGACGATCCGAGCCTTCGCTTCCCGGTAGGCGGCCACCGAGCCGTGCCAGTCGAGATGGTCCTCGGCCGCATTGAGGACGACCGCAATCCCTGCCCTGAAGCGCACGATGAACCTGAGCTGAAACGACGAGGCTTCGACGACCAGCACGTCCCACGGCTCGTCGGCAACGTCCGAGAGGGCAACGCCGATGTTGCCAACGGCCGCCGCTTTCAGTCCGCTGCGGTTCAGCATGTCCGTGATGAGGAGGGTCGTCGTCGTCTTCCCGTTCGTGCCCGTCACGGCCACGATGGGCAGATCGATGTGGCGGCCCGCGAACTCCAGTTCGCTCCAGACGGGGAGCCCTGCTCCCAGGCAGTCACGCACAGGAACGGCGTGCGGTGGGATACCGGGGCTCACGACCGCCAGATCCATGCCAGTCGTGAGGTCCCGGTCCCAGTCCCCGAACACGGCCCGCACGGATCCTGCGACGCTCTTCACGGCGGAAGCATCCCTGTCGTAGACGACCATCTCGTGCCCCAGCCGAAGCCCGAGGCGGACTGCAGCTCTGCCTGAGACTCCCGCTCCCACCACGAGGACCTTCATCCGATGCCCCCGTTGACGATGCTGTCTCCGTAGAACAGCCCGAGACCGAGGGCCACACAGATGGCCGCAACGACCCAGAAGCGAACGATGACGGCCGTCTCAGGCCAACCCACGAGCTCGAAGTGGTGATGGAGCGGTGCCATCAGGAAGACTCTCCGCCCGAAGAGGCGGAAGCTGGCCACCTGGATGATGACGGTTGCGGTCTCGATCACGAACAGACCACCGAGCACGATCAACAGGAGCTGCGTGTTGGTGAGCAGAGCG
>CAZKJJ010000187.1:0-2324 GCA_964553055.1 uncultured Acidimicrobiia bacterium | reverse complement strand
TGTAGAGCTCTCCCTTGACCGCGAAGAGGTCACCCCTGACCGCGTCGATGCCGTCTCGTTGCACGAGCGCCGCCATCGCCCCACCCAGTCCCTGCGATCCGACATCCCCCATGAAGAGCGAAGCCGGTGCCGTGTTCCACCAGAGGAAGGCGAGCGTGGCCCCGAGGAGCGCAGCTGCCAGGCCCGCGAGCTCGAGCATGCCAACGTCCGCTGAATGTTGATAGAACTCAGGGTGCCTGAAGATCCAGAAGCTGATGATCATGTAGGCGCCGAACACGAGGGCGCTGGAGCCGGAGGCCAACCCGTCAAGACCGTCTGTGATGTTCACGGCGTTCGACGTGGCCGTGAGGAGCAGCAGCACCCAGATGAAGAACAGCAACGGGCCGAGCTCGATGCCGGTCGGCCGGATCATCCCGATCTGCGTCGGGACGCCGGCGCTGACTGCTCCCCAGGCGAAGAGGGCAGCCACGAGCAGCTGGCCTCCGAACTTCCACCTCTTGGAGAGACCGAGGTTCCGCGCCCTTCTCACCTTCCGAAGATCGTCGAAGAAGCCGATCAGGCCCATGCCCACGAGCGCGAAGACGACGAGGACTCCGCCCATCGAGAACGGCCTCACCTGTATGGAGAACCCCTCCGCCTGTGTCCATATCGTCAGATGGGAGACCAGGTAGGCAACGACGACCGCCAGGATCATCACGATCCCGCCCATCGTGGGGGTCCCGTGCTTGTGGAGATGACCCGAGACGTCCTCCTGGATGAACTGCCCCACCTCGCGTCTGCGAAGGAGCCTGATGGCGACCGGCGTCAAACCTACGACTAGGAAGAAGGCCATTCCTGATGCCACCAGCATCGAGATCATGAGGCCATCAACTCCTCGATAGCGGCGTCTCTGTCGCTGAACGGCACCACGGCCTCTCCGATCTCCTGGCCCATCTCGTGGCCTTTGCCGAGGATCAGGACGAGGTCGCCTGCCTGCGCCCGCTTCACGGCCCTGCGTATGGCGAGGCGGCGGTCGATCTCGACGACGGGCTCCCCTCCGAGCTGGCGGACGCCATCCGCGACCGAGGCTGCGATCTCAGAAGGCTGCTCGGACCTCGGGTTGTCTGACGTGACGATGACGACATCGGCCGCAGACGCCGCGTTGCCCATCAAGGGGCGCTTGGCGGTGTCGCGATCGCCCCCAGCGCCCAGGACCACGATGAGGCTGCCTTCGGTGAGAGACCTCGCGCTGCGTACGGCCGACCGGACGCTGTCAGGAGTGTGCGCGAAATCGACGATCACTCTCCTGGGATCATCACCCGAGACCACTTGGAACCTGCCAGGGATGAACGCCAGGGAGGCGATGCCCTCCGAAATGTGCTCAGGTGCGACGTCCACGAGATGAGCGCATGCCGCAGCCATCAAGGCGTTGTCGACGTTGAAGTCGCCAGGGATCCTCGGAGCCAGCTCCAGGTCGAAGTGGGGAAAGTGCGCCACGAACCGCGAGCCTTGGATGCTCTGCTCCACGTGCTCGGCCCACACGTCCGCCTGTTGCGACCTCCCAACGCGCAGGGTCCTGACTGTCGTGCCGTGCGCCAGCCGCTCGCCCGCAGGATCACCTGTCCAGATCGCGGCAGCCTGAAGGCCTGGGAATCGAAACAGGCGCTGCTTCGCCGAGAAGTACCTTTCGATGTCTCCGTGGAAATCGAGGTGATCGCGACCGAGGTTCGTGAATCCCGCCACACGGAATCGGGTCTCATCGACCCTGTGGAGCGCAAGGGCATGCGAGGAGACTTCCATCGCAACGAACTGCACACCCACGTCCACCATCTCGGCGAGCAGCCTCTGGAGGTCGCTGGCCTCGGGTGTCGTCCGCGCCATGGGGACATGCCTGCTTCGGATACCTGCCCCAAGCGTCCCGACGATCCCTGTCTGTCTTCCTGCCTGCACCCCGATGGCTTCGAGGAGCCTGGTGACCGTTGTCTTGCCGTTCGTGCCCGTCACTCCGACGACATCCATCTTGTGTGACGGATCGCCGTGCACGGCTGCCGCTGCCGAGGCGAGCGCGACTCTGCCGTCTGCCACGAGGATCTGAGGAACGGAGACCTGCTGACGCTCCTCGACGCAGACGGCTGAAGCACCTCTGTCGACTGCCTCATGCACGAACAGATGTCCGTCCCTGGTGAAGCCCTTGATCGCCACGAAGAGGCTCCCCTCAGCCGCCTCACTGCTGTCGTGGGTGACATCGGTCACGACTACGTCCGGGTCTCCTTCCAACACCCCGCCCGTCCTGGATGCGACCGCGGCGAGCGTCAGGCCCTCAGCCATCGGGCGTCACGCCCATC
>CAZKJJ010000186.1:0-5118 GCA_964553055.1 uncultured Acidimicrobiia bacterium | reverse complement strand
GTCTCCGAGGCTGCCGTCGCTGTTGAGCAAGAACTTGGGGACGATGAACATCGACAGGCCTTTGGTTCCTGGCGCGGCGCCCTCAGGCCGTGCCAATACCAGATGGACGATGTTCTCGAAGTAGTCCGACTCACCGCTGGTGATGAACCGTTTGACGCCCTCCAGGTGAAATACATCACCTTCGACAGGGAAGGCTTTGGTAGTACCGGCGCCGACGTCAGATCCGGCATCGGCCTCGGTGAGCACCATGGTGCTGCCCCAGCCGCGTTCGAGCATCGGAACGGCCCAGGTGTGGATCTGCTCTTCCGTGGCATAGGCTTCAAGGGCTGGTGCGGTGATCGGCGACGACACATAGAGGTGCGCCGTCGGGTTGGCACCCACGAGCAGCTCATGGACGGCCCACCGAAGCGACGGTGGCGCACCGGCGCCACCCAGACGCTCGGAAACGCCAAAGCGATGCCAGCCGGCATCGAAGAGAGCATCAAGGCTCTCCTTGAGCGCACTCGGTAGTTCGATGATCCCGTCGACGAGCTGGAGGGAAGTGCGGTCCGCCTCCTCAAAACTGGCTGCGTAGTCCTCTACGGCGAGCCTTTCAACCTCCCGCAGGACCTCCCGGGCTATGACCTCGTCGAACGAGGTGAACGGCTCCCGACCTAGGAGGTCCTGGATCCTGTTGACCTCAAACAGGTTGAACTCAATATCCCTGAGGTTCGCCAGGAAGTGCGCCATCGAACCCCCCTTTCTGGCGCCACCCCCCAACCATCAGCGCCGCGAGCTCTAGGGTCTCCTGTCACCCCTCAATTTGATGATGCCGGAAATCCAATTCCAAGATATAGGGTGACCGATCCTGAACGGGAAGGGTCGGAAGACCCCGAACGGTTGGCCGCTGCAGGTGCGAGGACGAGGCAGTCCGAAAACCTCAGGCGTATCGGAATTGAGCCAGGCGACAAGGACAGCTAGGGGAGTTCCACCGGCTGGTCGGTGAACACGATGATCTCGACCCTACGGTTCAGCTGGCGTCCCTCAGGATTGTCACTGCCATCGGGGTTGGTGTTGGGAGCCACCGGCTCGGTCGCACCTCGTCCTTCTGCACTGAAGCGCTCTGCCGAGATTCCGTGCTCGGAAACGAGCGCGTCGACGACGCTCTCGGCCCGGCGCTGAGAGAGAGGCAAGTTGGTGGCAGGGCTTCCGATCGAGTCGGTATGTCCCACGACCAGGACCTCGGCGTCTGAGAAGTAGCGGAGGATCTCGGCGATCAGGCTGAGGGCTTGGAAGGCGTCCGGCCTCAGATCCGAGCTCCCGAAGTCGAAGAGGATGCTCTCGGGCAGGGTCAGTTGGAAGCCGCCCACGACTTCGGTGGCGTCGAACTCTCCGAGCGTCTGCGTGATCTGGTCGACCTGGGAGGCGGCCAGCTCGGCAGGGGCCAGCCGGCTCCGAACGCCGACCACGAACAGCTTTGCTTCGGGAGGCTCGGCGGCCTCCTGGGTGCGCTCGAGGTCGAAGGGCCCGAAGCTGAACGAAGGCAACGGCGTTTCCGGGTCTTCCGTCGACTCTCCGCTGTTGAACAGGACTGTCAGGTTCGAGGCGCCGTCGGCCACCCTTGGAGAGAAGGCCAGGGTCGCCTCGATCGTGGTCTTGCCCTCGATGATCAAGTGAGGGTTGTCAGGGAACGGAACCAACGAGTATCGATTGAAGAGATCGTCGTAGGCGAACGTGGGCATGCCCGCCAGCGCCACGACATCGGCACGGTCGTTGGTCATGACCACTGGGATCTCCATTCCCTGCTCAGAGAAAGACACGCCCAACAGCTCGACACGCACGAAGGCTGGGTGGTCGATCGTCGCTGCCTGTCCCACCGCATCTGGAAGGGGGGTCAGGTCGACCTCGCCGGTGAGTGGTATGTCGAGTGCTTCCAGCTCGGGGTAGATCCGCCGGTTGGAACCTGAGTTGACCTGCAGCGTGAGGGTGCCGGCCAGAGGATCGATCCGGCCGCCGAATGCCAGAGTCCCGCTCAGCGCCGTTTGGGCGGGGACCGAGATGTATCCCTGGCCCCCCGGGAGTAGGAGGGGGTAGCGGTTTCCCAGATCATCGATGATGGCGGTGGGTGCGATGCTGGGAGCGATCCGTACCTCCTCGTCGAGCGGGTTCGAGATGTGCACCCACAGGCCGATCCGATTCTCCGTGAAGTTGGCACCCTCGATGCGCAGCTCGATGCCGGCCCGTGTCAGCGTTCGGCTGATGGCTACCGGGTCGGGAAGGGGCGGCCGGGTCGCGTCGGGGTCGAGCACGATCGGGCCGAGTTCGAAAGTGGGCGAGTTCGTGGTGGGGCTCAGCGGGTCCGCTCCGCCGCCCTCGTTGAAGACGAAGATCACAGAGTCACCCTCGGGAAGTGACCCAAAACGGAGCGTGAAAGGCATCTCGCCTGCGGGCGGAATCCGGTGGGCCGGCAACTGATCGAACAGCGGTGCGGTCCATCCCTCCTCGGTGCGGAGCTCGGTGACACCGTTCCCGATCCGAAGCTCATACAGCGAGCCGTTGGTGAGCGTTCCTGAGACGGTCATCCAGGTGGGGAACACCTCGACTCGACTCACTCTCAGCTGCGCTCCGTTGGGATGCGAGACCATCGCGAGGAACTCGTAAACGTTGGTGGCGGTCGGTGGCGGGACGGTCGTCGTGGTGGCGGAGACCGGCGTAGTGGGGGTTTCGACAGCGGACGAGCAGGCGGCAACCACGAAGAGCGCGAGCGCGAGGTAGCAGATTCGAGTCACGGTGTCGTTGCGGGCATCACCGTCTTATCGGCGGTTACCCCATATCAAGTTAGGTGATGGAGCGGCCAGTGACTACGACCTTCTGACACCTGGCACCGGGAGGGGCGCCAAGCACCCGCGCCCAGCCTGCATGAAGCGCGTGGCGGGCCGTGGAAGGCCAGATAGGCACCGCCCTTCGTCGAGCCTAGGGCGCATGCCCTCCCCGGCTGACGCTGGAGTCCGGAGGCTCCATGCTGATCGCACACTGTGGATGGTACGGTCGGGATGTGGTGCTCCAGGTGTCGCGTCAGCAGATCCTTTCCCACCGGAGGAAGGTATCTGCTCTCGATGAGAGGCTTGCCTACTCCCCGCAGTCGCTGGAACATGCGGCGATCGCAGGGCTCCAGGACAGCATGCCGAGGGCTGCGGTCCTCTCGATCAACGCCCGCGTTGCGGGGACGGCTCCCGGGACATGGGAGGAACCGGTGCTGGTTCAGGTCTGGGGACCCCGCTACAGCTCCTTCGTGATCGCCAAGCGTGATCTGGCCGTGTTCACACTCGGCCGTCTCTCCGAGGAGCGGAGGGCCCGACAGCGGGCTGAAGATGTCGCTGACGGACTGGCGAGAGCTCTCGGAGACGAGCGCATGGACTGTCGGGATGCTGCTCGCATCGTCGGTCTGCACCCGAACGCACTGCGGTATGCGGCTCCTACGGGCAGATTCCTCATCTACTGGGACGGCGCCAGACAGCCGCTCATCTGGAGCGTGCCTGCACCGGCAGTCGACTCCTTCGACGCCCGGCTCGAGCTCGCACGACGCTACCTGCATGTGTTCGGTCCTGGCACACCAGACGGCTTCGCCTCCTGGGCCGGGATCCGCCCGAAGGTGGCGGGATCGACCTTCGAGGCCCTGAGCAGCGAACTGATCGCGGTGCAGACACCCATCGGTGGGGGATGGATCCTCGCCTCAGACGAGCCGGCTCTGCGCTCAGCAGACGGGTCCGACCCGACGCGCCTCCTCCCCAGCGGTGACACGTACTTCCTGCTTTGGGGTGACGACCGGCAGTTGCTGGTCTCCGATGCGGCACACCGCAGTCAGCTCTGGACTTCCCGCGTCTGGCCCGGGGCTGTTCTCCTCGAAGGCGAGATCGCCGGGACCTGGCGGCGCTCACAACATGAGGTGACGGTCCGCCCGTGGCGACGCTTCACACGGGCGCACCGGACCGCAGTGGAGGCCGAGGCTGAATCGCTTCCTCTGGCGGCGGTGACCCGCCCGATCACAGTCGCTTGGGAGTGAGACTCATGGCTGGCGACGACATCCGGTCACCGGCGTTGCCAGTCGTGGGCTACTCCCGGGGTGGGCTGGTCCATGCTGCGCGCCAGGTGTCGGGTCCGACGATCCCGTCGACCCGCAATCCCTCTCTCGTTTGGAGCGTGCGACAGACGCCTTCCGATTCGGGTCCGTACTTGCTGTCCACCTTGACGTCCCAGTTCTGGTCTGCCATCCGCTGCTGCCAAGCTCCAACATCGGTTCCGGGCATGATCGGCGGCTGGGTCAGGTATCGACCCGGCCACTGTGGAATGACCGCAGTTTCAGGTAGGTCTTGGTCGCTGATGGGCGTCGGGGACTCTGGGGGCGCTTCGTAGGTGACACCTGGGATCCGGCCGGCGTGCGTCCAGGTTCTCCCTGCTGTGGCGAATGATCCGACTCCCCACCGTCTTCCCCGGGCTTCGATGGTGTTGCCGTTGCCGAGTGACACCGCCACGTGTGCCGACTCTGGTCGGCCACCCGAGAAGGGATCTCCGCTGAACCGGAACAGGAGTGCACCTTGGGTGTCGATGCCTTCGTCGACCGGACAGAGGGTGTGATGGTTGCTGCAGTGTCGAGCCTGCAGCCATGACCCGTCAGGCACGGTCGGGGCGATCCCCAAGCGTCCTCCTGCCCACTGGATGAGCTCTGAGCAGTCGAACGCGTCGGGGTCCGGATCCGAGATGGATGTCTCCTGGCCGAAGATGTACCTGTCGCCGGTCTGCTTGAGGCAGAGCTGTACGAAGTCTGCTGCGAATACCATGGCATCTCCTCCCAGCTGCCGCCCTCCCTGGAATCAGCCGCTGGTCGGACCGCGGGCGGCGGCTGTCTTGGTACCAGAGGCGTGTCGCGGGATTGTCATCGCCGTTGGGGTCCTCGGCCGAACCTTCCGCTCATGTGCGTGTGACAGACACCCCTCGAGGACAGGAGTCAGATGACGGTTTCGTCGACGAGTCTGATGCCGTCTCCCAAGGGGACTTCGACTGTGAGGTCGATTCGGTATTCCCCTCTTGCCACTTCAGATTCGAGGGCCCGGAGGACTGCGGCCAGGTCGATGTGACCGG
>CAZKJJ010000185.1:0-5132 GCA_964553055.1 uncultured Acidimicrobiia bacterium | reverse complement strand
CCCGGCGCGCCATCTCCCTGGCCACGACGCCTGTGCCACACGCCACGTCCAGCACGGATTGACCTTCGGAGGGCTCCAGCAGATCCGCCAGACGGACGGCCCGCTCCAGGAAGTAGCCGGGCACGAATTCCCTCTCATACCGCTCCGCGGCCTCGAGCCGTGCTCTCTCCTCTGGCGAACCGATCGCTGCTCCCCTTCCTGCCGGGTGAACCTACTCGCCTCCGGGCCACCCCTCATCGGCCCGCTGCGGCGCTTAGGGTGAACGCATGGCAGACATCGCCGTGGCATCCATCGGAGGTGACGCCTATCGGGTCACCGTCACGGAGCGGGGCTCTTCGAGCACCCACGAGGTGACCGTCACCACCGCGGAGGTGGAACGGCTGGCAGCAGGGCACAGCGCCGCAGAGCTGATCGACGCCTCGTTCCGCTTCCTCTTGGACCGCGAGCCCAAGGAGTCGATCCTCACCCGGTTCGACATCGGCGTCATCTCCCGCTACTTCGGTGAGTATCCGTCCCGGATCGCCGAGTACCTGTGACCGCCGACCCAGAGAGGCTCGCCCGCGAGGCTCTTGCCGCCGAAGGTCTCCTGCCGAGGACCTGGTCCAACGAGCCCGGCTTCGCCTACGCGGAGCACCGCCATCCCTTTCACAAGGTCCTGTTCTGCCTCAGGGGCTCGATCACCTTCCACACCCCGGAGGGGGACATCGACCTCGTCCCAGGGGACCGGCTCGACCTCCCGGCAGGCACGCCACACGGCGCCACCGTGGGCGCGCAAGGGGTGACCTGCATGGAGGCCGCCCGGGATCTCTTCCGCGAGGCCTCAGGAGCTAGTCCGTAAGATTTGACTTACCGTAAGTAACTGCTTACGCTGCTGCACCATGCAGGCCGGACCGCAGCTCGCAGCGCTCTCCGATCCCACGAGGAGAAGCTTGTTCGAGCTGGTGCGCGTCAGGCCACGGGCGGTCGGTGAGCTCGCCGAAGTGCTGCCGGTTTCCAGGCCTGCAGTCTCCCAGCATCTCAAGGTACTGCTGGAGGCAGGCCTCGTAGCCGTCAGCCGAAAAGGGACCAGACGGATCTACGGCCCCGACCGTCGGGGACTCGAGGATCTGAGGTCATGGGTCGAGGCCCAATGGGATGAGGTCCTCGACAGATTCACAGATGCCGCAGAAGAGGAGAAGCAGATGCAGAAGATCAGCGAGCAGCTACCAGCAGTGGTGAAGAGCCGCCGCGTTCCGATCGGGGTCGAGGAGGCTTTCGAGCTCTTCACCGAGAGAATCGAAACGTGGTGGCCCATGACGACTCACTCGATCACCGAACGTGCCGACGCCGGTGTCGTCTTCGAAGGACGCGTCGGAGGCCGGGTCCTGGAGATCGCCCCCGACGGCACCGAGTACTCGTGGGCTGACGTCCTCGCCTGGAGTCCGCCCCACCGGTTCGTGCTCTCGTGGCACCCCAACCCTGAGCCGATCGCGGCCTCCACGCTCGAAGTGCGGTTCACGCCCACAGAAGGCGGCAGCGAGGTGCTGCTCGAGCACCGAGGCTGGGAGGAGTTCGGGGAAGAAGGAGAGGAGCTCCGGGCCGGCTACGAAAGCGGGTGGGATGTCGTCCTCACCCCCTTCGAGGACGCCTCGACCATTCCGTCGAGTGTTGCCACCTGAAGGGTCTCGGCCGGCTCAGTCGAAAGGCCGCCAGAGCCGGTAGGGATTCAAGTAGCCCTCGTCGGTCGGAGCCTTCAGGTAACCCTCGATCTCGGTGTCTCGGAACAGAGTCCCCTCCTCGATCGGTGGGGTCCCACCCGGGGGAAACGTCCCGAGGATCTGGTCGATGAGCAGACTCTGGTAGCGAAGGGCAGCCGCCACCGCCCGCTTGGCTTTTTGAGCGTCTGCCAGCGTCGCTCTCCCCACCACGCCCTCGGGCGTGGCCACCATCTCGAGAGGAACGTTGTTGCGGACGCTCCACCACAGGTTGGGGCGCCCCAGATTGGAGGCCGACTTGTCGAAGTGCCCATCGGGCAGGTAGCCACGAGGAACGGTGTCGAGGGCCATGGCCATATCCACCGTCTCCGGGGCGAGCAACAACGCCAGAGAGGTCTCGGCTTCGTCTGCGTGGATGAAATCGTCCTCGAAGGCGCCGCCTCGGTCCGTGGTGCGGAAGAACTCCCCCATGGCTGCACACCAGTCGAACGCCACCGCGTAGAACGGCAGCTCTGGGTAACGGAGAGCGAACAGGTCGATGGCACTGGAGATGACCCAGTGCTGGGCGTGGTTGTTGACGAAGACCATCTTCCGGTAGCCCTGCGACCACAGACCGAACATGACATCGACCAGCAGGCGCTCCAGCGTGCTCTGGCTGATGGGAATCGTGCCGATCAGCCCGACATGGTGTTTGGGGTGATTGCCGTAGATCCAGGGCGGGAACGCCAGAGCCACCTCCCTTCCCTCTCTCCTCGTCGCCCTCCGGACCGCCTCCACCAGCCTGGTGACTTGCAGGGTGTCCTGACCGCTGACCGAGTGAGGCCCGTGCAGCTCGGTGGATCCCAGCGGGATCATCACGATGTCGTTGCGCGCTCTTCGCTCGGCCAGTTCACCGGGATGCGTGTTCTGGATGTAGCAACCGGGAGTCTCCATCTCTCCCGGGGAGGGCACCTGGTACACCTCGGTCAGGATCCGGTCGATCTCCTCGTCCGAGGCCTCCCAGATCTCCCGCTTCAGCCTTCCTACCGCGGTGTCTTCGAATTCGGGGGCGATGCTCAGGCTCACTTCTTGCTCCTCTCGATGATCTTCGTGGCGTCGCGAACCGACTCGGCCTGCGAGGAGAGGAGATGATCGACGATCTCCGCCGACACGCCCTCGACGCATCCGATAGCCGTGGCCGCCGAGGCGCCGACGGCCTGGGCTTCCGCCAGCAGGTCGACCAGCTCATCGGCCGAGAGGTCGAGGTCTCGGCTGTGGCCCCGCTCGCCGAGCATCCGGATCACTCCTGCACAGAACGCATCTCCGCAGCCGGTCGCATCTACGGCCTCGACACTGAAGGGAGGTTGACGGACCTCGAAGCGCTGCGTGAAGGCGGACGCTCCCCTCTCCTGGGCGGTGACCAACACGAGCTTCACGCCTCGGTCGAGGAGCGAGGCTGCGGCGTCTTCGACCGTCTCCGTTGCCGTGTTGAGCAGTGCTTCCCTCTCGTTGACGTGAACGATGTCGGCGCGCGTGAGGGCCCCGGCCAGGTAGTCGGGCGGCCGGGAGGGATGGGGGCGCATCAGGTCCACCAGCACGGTGGTGCCTTCGAGCGGAGCCAGGATCTCACCGAGCGTCAGATCGATGCCCGTGTAGCCGGGACGCACGGTGAAGAGGTCTGGCTCCCAGCTCGCCAGGGCGGCAGCTACGTGGTCTGTCAGGAGAAGCCAGTTGGCACCCGGATCGATGTGGAGACGCCGATCACGTCCCTCAACACCCAGGACCAGGTTCCGGCCCGTGTCCCTATCAGGTACCTCCTGGAGGAAGGTCCGTATGCCATACCGGCCGATGACCCTCCTGACGAAGTCACCGAAGGGCCCTGTGCCCACTGCGGCTGCCACAGCCACAGCGTCGGGAGATGCGCCTGTCTCGACCAGGTCGATGGCCACATCGATGGGATGGCCGCCGATGTGGGTCTCGACGTCCGTGTAGAGGACCTCCCCCGGCTCAGCCAGGCGGGGAAGCCCCATGGCCATGATGTCCACCATCAACGTCCCCGCGGCCAGCACCCGCATCAGTCGAGCCCTTCCAAGCTCGCCTGGTTGGCCAGCACCAGCGATCCGACCTCGTCCGGGGACGTGCCCCAGGCGACGATCCCATGCTGGATCAGGACGAAGTATCGAACTCCCGGATGGGCGTCGAGGAGACGCTCGATCTCGTTCACCGATTGCGTTGTCCCGGCCGGGAAGTGCTCGGCGGTCTCAGGCACTCCCAGGCGTTCCTTGACCTCCTCCAGGTTGCCTACATGGAGGTGGAAGATGGTCTGCGCTTCGGGCAGTCGCTCGTAGAGGACCGCATGGAGGGCGGCATCCTTGGAGGCTTCCCAGTCGCCGCGGCACTCCACCACGATCCTGCCGTCCGCCATCCTGTCTAGGCCGGTCACATGAACCCAGTCGCTCGCCTCGAGAGCCGAGAGTGCGACGCCGGTTCTGGTGATGAGGAAGCCAGGGGAGGTCCGACAGCTCAAGTTGCCCGAGGTGGCAGGCGAGAGCCCCTCAGCCGCCAGCTTCCCTCCCCAGAGCGCGAGCTCGGTGAGGCGGGGATCGGACAGCATCTTTCGGGGAAGCGGTCCGCCGGGGCTGCGTCCCCCGACCTTCATTCGGATCCTCTGGTGTTTGGCTGGACCAGAACTTTCAGCGCTCCGCCGATCCGCTCCGTGAACGTCCGGTAGGCAAGGGCGAATTCGGAGAGAGGAAACGTGTGGGTGATCACGGTCTTCACGTCCAGCAGGCCGGCTCCGATCAACGGAATGACCTCTTCACAGGTACCGGGGTTGGCTCGCACCCCGAACAGGTCCATCTCTTCGAAGACGAGGCGTGGCAAGGGAAGACTGGCCGGCTCCAAAGGAACGCCGAGGAGGGCCACTCGACCGCCCTTGCGGGTCATCTCGACCGCCTCCACAGGTGTCGCTCCCCGGGCAGCCGTGTCGACCGTGACGTTGGCCCCCCGCCCTTGGGTGAGGGATCGCACGCCCTCGGGACCGTTGGTCCGGGTGTTGTCCACTACCTCACATCCAAGTGACTCGGCCACCGCCAGGCGCTCACCCCGGCCCACGACGATCACCCGGGAGGCGCCGAGCAAGGTCGCCAACTGGGCGGCCAACAGGCCCTGGGCGCCTGGTCCGATGATCGCCACGACGTCGCCCGCTTCGACCCTGGCCCGTTGCAAGGCGTGGAGGGCGATGGAGCTGGCATCGACCAGCGCTGCCTCCTCCATGCTCATCGAGTCGGGGATCTTGAAGACGCTCTTCACCGAGCAGTTGTGGAACTGGCGCATGGCGCCCGTGGAGTAGTGGCCGTAGTGGCGATGACCGAGCTCCTCGTGACCGTAGTTGTCGCAGAGGTTGTAGCGGCCGGTGGCGCACATGCGGCAGTACCCGCAGCCGCAGTGGACTGTCCC
>CAZKJJ010000184.1:0-5151 GCA_964553055.1 uncultured Acidimicrobiia bacterium | reverse complement strand
TGATCAGAAACCCGTCTTGGGGAGCGACGATGGAGGCCGAGGCGATGTCGCCGCTCTGATCCGGTGCGTCGATCGTCTGGTCGAACGCAACGCGTACCAGTTCGCCTGGCTCGTATCCGTGCACGGTGTCGGCATTCACGGACGGAGCGGTGGCAGGGTCGTTGCCGGAAAGCCGGTACATGAAGGTGGCCATCTGGGCCCTCGTCACCGGGTCGTCAGGGCAGTAGTTGGTGCCGTCGCCACAGCCCAGCGTCACACCGGCACCTCTCACCCACCCGATACCGGGTGCATGAACGTTGGAATCGGACACGTCTGCGAACAGGTGGGTGGCGGCCGCGGTAGCCGGGATCACCAGCACCCAGGCTGCCACGAGACCTACCAGTAGACGTCGAGAGACATTGAGCTGCATCATGGGGTCCTCCGGTCGTTGGTGACCTTCAGGAAGCTACTGAACACGTCCCACAGCGGCTCTCCGACAGGTCGGGACACGGAGCCTCTTGGGGTGCGAGGTCAGTCCGTCTGCACAGGTGCTCGAGGTCCTTCTCTCCGAAGCATGGCGGTGAGCTCACCGGCTCCCGTCGCCACCAGATCTCGGAGCAGGCCGAGCGCACGGAACCCGCCGATCACGAGGGCGACCTCCGTGAGGTCGGAGCCAACGAGCATGGCTGCCAATGTGACCTCGAACACGCCGAGGCCCTGGGGCGCGATAGGGGTGAGGAACCCGATACCCCAGGCCACCATGAACGCTCCAGCCACGACGACCGGTGGCCCTGGCGACAGGCCAGGAAACGCCTCGAGGTAGACCACGAAGGTGGCGGCCGACCAGATCCAGAAGACAGCCATCCAGGCCAGCAGCTCACCGTAGGAGCGCCACTCGAGCCGTGTCGGCTCGGCACCCCGACGGCGGGCGATCCTCACCAGCGCCCAGTTGGTGACAGGCCGTGACGAGACGGCTACGACCAGGATCGCGGCGGCTACCGCCCACCATGCCTCCCCAACCAGCTCGCCCGAGATCCCCAGCAATCCCAGGCCCAGCGTGAACACGACCAGGAGGCTGAGCAGCATCTCCAACACAGCAGTCACGACCAGAGAGCTCGTTGAGAGGCCCCGGAAGCTCAGGACGGTCACCCGGCCCGCCGCGTACCACACACTCCCCGGCAGGTAGCGGGCCAACAGCGTCCGGGCGCTGGCCAACAGGACCTCCAGTCTGCTCGGGCGCTCATCGAGCGCCCGCAATGCGCTGACCCAGAACTCGGAGTTGACTGCGACCTGCGCCAGCATCAACAGCAACGCCAGCGCGAGCACACCGAGGCGCGTGTCACTGATCAGACTGCGGATCTGGTCCCATCGACTCGCCACCAGCCAGACGACGAGGGCTCCCAGGAGCACGACATAGACGATGCGGGCGGCTTTCAGCCATCGCCGCTTCATGGCCCCTCCAGCAGCAGATCCAGCGCCGTGTCGTTGCCGCGCTCCCGATGCCGCAGCTTCTCCCTCGCCTCCTCGATGACTTCATCCCTCCCGATGATCGTGGAGACCTCGGATGCGAGCCGGGAGAAGGCACCAGCACTGTTGGGGAGGAGCTCGACCCCTGAGCCGAGATCCACGGCGAGTGCGTCCATCTTGGAGGAGTACGAGATGAGCAACGTGGGACGTCCTGCCAACACCGCTCCGATCGCGGCGTGGTATCGCATCGCCACGACGACGGTGCCGGTGGCGATCTCATCGAGAACGGAGTCGAGGGAGGGAACGACGAGCTCGGCTGGCGATGCCATGCGCTCTGCCACCGCGGCGTGCAGATCGTGGTCCCGGTCCGTCTGCATCGCCACGAAGCGAGGACGCAACCCAGTCGCCATGCAGGCTTCGTCCAACGCCGAAGCTATGGAGGTGAGCCAGTGCTCGCTCACCCATCCACCGCCCTTTCGCATGCCGACGGGCACGAGCTTCCTGTGGGCCAGCGAGGGCCGGAGGCAGATCACCAAGTTGTCGCCGGCTCTTCCGTCTGGAACAGGCAAGGCGAATGCCGGATCGGCAGCGACGATGACCTCCCGAATCCCGAGCGCCATGAGGGCTTGCGCCGATTCCGCATCACGCACCGCAACCGAGCGCACATGGGCCAGCCCGTTCTTCGTGAGCCGGCGGGCGATCGACGCCGACAAGCCGGTGGCGCCGATCCCAACGGCAGCAGCAGGCACGCCGAGCAGTCGAGCGAGCCAGAGACGGCTGACCTGGTAGGGAACGTTCCAGAAGCTGCTCTCGTCCTGAAGCAGTCCTCCCCCTCCGAAAACCAGTCGATCTGACCGCCGCAGCGCTCTGATCACGGTCGCGGGATCCAGGTGCGAGACGGCGGGGATCCCGTGAGCGGATCGAGTTGACGCAGGGCGTACCGAGAGCGTGGTGACGGTGGCGCCGCGACCTTGGAGCTTCTCGAAGATGGAACGAGCGATCAGCTCGTCACCGAGATTGGTGGAGCCGATCCACGCCGCGACGAGGACCCTCATCGTCGCGGGTTGCGGTTCATGCGCAGGCCTTCAGGCGACCTGGCCCTGGTCATCGGACCGAAACGCGGTGGCGGGCAATACCTTGTTCTGGGGCCTGCTGACGTTGACCAACAGGTCCGCCAGCAACGCCACGAGTGTCAGGACGAGCGCTGAGCCGATGATCAGAAGCGTGTTGGTCGTCACACGGAAGTCCTTGGTGATGAGGTCGAACGCCAGCTTGCCGACCCCCAACGATCCGATGATGAGGGCCATGGGCATGAACACCCTCATCGGGTTGTACAACAGCATCATCCTGACGACCTGGAGCAGGAACCGTCGGGTGTCGCGCCACCAGTGGAACTTCGACCGCCCTGCTCGCTTGGCGTAGTCGATCGGCACGTACTTGACCGAGTAGCCGTTGGAGAGGAAGGTCATCGTCAAGGTGGTGACGCAGGAGAACCCTGAGGGAAGCAGGTGGAGGAACTGCTCGCCCACCTCCCTGCGGAACGCCCGGAAGCCGGAGTTCAGATCAGGGATCTTCGTGTCGGTCAGGTAGCTGGCCAGCCTGCGGATGAACCACTTCGCAGACGCCCGGATGGCTCGTGCCGTTCCCTCCTCGGTCCGCCTCGCTCCGACGACCTGATCCCAGCCCTCGAGCTCCTTGACGAGCATCGGCATCTCGTCGTTGGGATACGACATGTCAGCGTCGCTCCAGACGACGATCCTGCCTTTGGCGAGCTGACTCCCCGCCCGCCTGACTGCTCCCGAGCCACGGTTCTGGTTGAACTGAATGAAACGTATTCCGGGGATCGATCGTAGGATCTCAGGCGTCCCGTCGGTCGATCCGTCGTCAACGACGATGATCTCGTACGTGTACGGGGATGCGTCCAAGGAGGCCTTGATGCGCTCCACCTCCGCCGCGATGTGGCCCTCCTCATTGAAGGTGGGGAGGACCACGGAGACATCGAGAGGCGAGGCCATGGGGTTCGAGAATACCCATCGAGCGCCCGAGGGCCGGTGAGCTGGTGACCGCCGGCCCACAGCGAGGGGTCAGGCTTGCTCCCTCCGACGATGCCGTCGGCAATTGGGGGTGGCCCGTGGTGGCTGCGATGACGCTCGTCGTGGCCCTGACGTGGCTGCCCGCCATGGGGCTCCCCCTCGGAGACTCCCACGAAGGGCGCATCCTCGGGAGGCAGGCACTCCAGGTCAGGAACTTCTGGGAGATGGGCCCCATCGAGTCGGGGCTGGCTTCCGACTGGTCTCCGTATGCCGGCTCGCGCTACGCACACCATCCTCCTCTGACCAACGCGGTCCAGGTAGGTGTCAGCGCGGTGGCAGGTCAGGGGGAGGTCCAGCTGCGGTTGTTCGGCTATGCAGCCGGCCTGGCGACCGTCGCAGGTCTGGCCACTGTGATGAGGGCCGTCGGCCTCCGCTGGGTGCCGATCCTGTTGGCGATCGCGATGACGATAGCCACGCCGATGTTCTGGATCTTCGGCCGCCTCGGTGTGGGCGTCGCCTTGATCCTGTTCCTCGCGGCGGCGGCGGTCCGGCTCCGGCGGGTCCACGAGGCAGATCCTTGGCTGGTGTGGGGGACCGCTGCTCTCGGGTTCTTGACCGTCCTCAGCGCTTGGGAAGGCATGCTCGCCGCCGCCTTGCTCGGCATCTGGCTGGCCTTCGGCCGCGGGCTCGACAGGCCGACCGTGACGGTGGGCGCGGCCATGGTTCTGGGCGTCCTGGTGACCGCGGCCTGGATCGGATCCGCCTCGGGCTTTGGATCGGTCCTGGCTCACGCCGAGGATCGGACGGCTGTCGACTTCACGGTGTGGGAGTTCATCGTGCGACAAGGCGGCTACGCCTTTCGGCTGCTTCCCCCTTGGTACGTGGCCATCGGCGCCCTCGGCCTGGTGCTGGGGACGATCGATCGCCGCACCAGGCCCATCCTGCTCATCACGCTCGGTGTTGCCTTCGCCTTTGCTGTGGGGCTCCCGGAAAACGCCTGGATTCACGAGTACTGGAACTACCAGGCCTTGGTGCCCGTGGCCATCGGCCTCGGAGCCCTGTTCGAATGGGCCCACGAGCGGTTATCCCCCAGAGCCGCCGTGCTGGGTGCGGTTGGTATCGGTCTCATCGTCTCGGCGCAGATCGCCGGGATCGCGTTGGCATCGTCCCACGAGGAGCGCTTCGCCACTCCCGCAGAAGCAGGCGCGCTGCTCCAGGCTGAGGTCCCCCCTCCATCTCAGGCGCGAGTCTGGGTCGGACCAGGGATCGCCGCCCCACGTTGGGCCTCCTACTACTGGGACCTGCCGGTGGGAGGCGTCACCGAGGGCGTGCTGGACACGATTCCCGGGGGTGATCTGATGCTGTTCAGAGCCCTTCCTGCGTGGCTGCCCGACTCGCTGGAGGTCGTCGCAGAATCCGGACCCTACGTACTCGTGAGAGCAGGGTCTTGACGTCTCGGACCAACTCCATCGCGGAGAATGGCCGGCACACGGTCGCCAGGCCGGACCTCCCTTCCTGGCTGGGCTGGGCCCTCGTAGCCTTGCTGGCGGCGGCTGTGCTCGCTTCGTGGCTCCCTGCCATCGGGCTTCCGCTCGGGGACTCCCACGACGGACGCATCCTCGCCAGGTTCGGTCTGCACGTCCGCAACTTCTGGGAGGACGGGGCGTTCGAG
>CAZKJJ010000183.1:0-5161 GCA_964553055.1 uncultured Acidimicrobiia bacterium | reverse complement strand
GAGATGGTCGGCTCGCTCGGATTGGGCGGCTCGCTCATCTCGTTCAGGTCGCTCGAGGTCGGGCCGCTGGGAGGGAATCTGGCGGCCAAGGTGCTTCAGGACACACAGGCGCGGGAGGCAGTGGATCGCCTCCTCTCCGAGGCCAAGGACGAAGCCCGCAGACTGCTCTCGGCCAACCGTCACGTCATCGAGGCTCTTCGGGATGCGCTGCTGGAGAGGAACGAGCTGATCGACGACGAGATCGTGGCCGTCATCGACGAAGCGGGGCCCGTCGATCTGGGCTTTGCGTCTGACTGGGCGCTGTCCGACTGACGGTACACTCCAGAGGGCCAGGAGAAGGGGCGCTTCATGCCAGCATGGGGATGGGGAGGACTCGGGGTCCTCTACCTGGTGCTCCTCGTCACCCTGGGCATCGTCACGTTCCGCAAGCGGCACTACGTGCTGTTCGCGTTCGGCTTCTTGCTCCCATTCCTCTGGCTGGTGGGAGCCGCTATCAAGCCCCGCGCCTGACGCATCATCTCGGCCAGCGAAGCAGCGGGCCGGTTGTTGGCGTCCCGGTCCACGTCGTACAGCCAGGCTCGGAGCAGGTCTCCCACCTCACCCCACTCTGAGTCGATGAGCGAGTAGTAGGCCGTGTCACGGTTCCGCCCCTTGACGATCATGTGGTTGCGAAGGATCCCTTCGAAGACGAAACCAAGCCTCTCAGCGGCCTGGCGCGAGCGGACGTTGAGGGCGTCGCACTTCCACTCGAGCCGTCTGGCGCCCAGCTCCTCGAAGGCATGGGCGGCCATCAAGAAGACGACCTCGGTGTTCGCCGTGGTCCGCTGAGCCTCCACTACGTACCAGAGGTGCCCCACCTCGAGCCGTCGCATGACGAGATCGATGTTCAAGAAGCTGGCCAAGCCGAGGGGATCTCGCGACCGGCTGTCGATCACGGTGAGGAACAGCGGGTCGGTCGATGCCTCCAGACTCGACAACCACTCTCGCATCGACGCCTCAGACTGAAAGGGGCCGTAGCCCATGTAGGCCCAGATGTCTTCTGCCTGCGGGCTCCCGTGGGAACCGCGGAACAGAGGAGGGGCATGCGTGGCGGACACGGGCACCAGCTGCACATCCGTGCCCTGGAGCGTCACGCGCTCGACGGCTCGCATGGCTTCCCCTGAGATGTCTGCTCCGGGACGCTCCTCCACTGAGCGTCAGGCTAGAGGCCTGTACCGTACGGCAGCCCCACAAGGAGAGAACATGATCCGCAGGGTCAACGTCGAAGGGGTCATCCGACTGCCGGCGTTCAGCCATGCTTCGATCGCAGGTGACTTCATCTTCGTGGCAGGGATGCTCGGCAGCCCGGGAGACGAGCTCGTCGTCGTGACCGGAGGCATCCAGGCAGAGACGAGGCAGACGCTGCTGAACATCGAGCAGATCCTCAGGGCGTGCGGCGCGGAGCTGCAGGACGTCGTCAAAGTCAACGTCTTCCTGCGGGACATGGACGATTATCAGGCGATGAACCAGGCCTACCTCGACGTGTTCGGCGACGACCCTCCAGCCCGCATCACTGTCGGAAGAGCTGACCTGGCCCTCGGGGCGGCCGTCGAGATCGACTGCGTTGCGTACCGACCAGAGGGCCTTTTCACACGCAACGAAGAATCTGATACGCTCGACACACACCCAGAGGGGGACCGATGAGGACAATTCTGAAGTGGATCTTCCGCCTTCTCTTCATAGCTGCGGCCGCGCTGGCTGTCTCCGCGATCATCAACCTGAAGCGGGAGTGGGAGCTGCTGAGCGAGTCCGAGATCCGCGATCGCCTCGCCCAGAAGCTGGCTGGGAGGGTCAGCGACGAGCAGGTGGACATCATCCAGGAGAAGGTCGTCACCTACCTGAAGGGCTCTGAGCCCTCATTCATGGAGGAAGCGATGACGACCACCGAGGAGGCCGCAGGCGACATCGCGGAAACCGCGGCCGATATCACGGGCGAGTAGCCGGGTTCCGCTCGGTCTGCGGGCGCAACCAGATCTCCGGCTGCGAAGCTTCCTGTGACGCGTCCTGATGGGCGTGCCGAAGGCGTCTCCCCCCATCGACTCGCCGATGGCTCCAGGACCACCGCAGACGACCTCCTGCGCGAGGCCAGGGCGAGGATCGACCGCCTTTCACCCGCTCAGGCGGCGCGGGCCCTGGAGTATGGAGCTGTTCTCATCGACACACGGTGCCAGGAGGATCGCCTCCGAGAGGGCATCGTTCCTGGCTCCGTTCACATACCCCGCACTGTGTTGGAGTGGCGCGCGGACCCGGCATCCGAACATCGGGACGAGCGGATCGCCGATCTCGAGGCGCGGCTGATCGTGATGTGCAACGACGGGTTCTCGTCCAGCTTGGCCGCTGCCAACCTGGGTCGTATGGGATTCGTCAACATAGCCGACGTCGAAGGCGGTTACCGGGCTTGGCGTTCTGCGGGGTTCCTTGTCGAGGAGATCTCGTAGTGGTCGAGTTCGACCACGTGATCATGGCCGCAGCCGACATCGACCGGGCGGCGGATCGGCTGTGGACCGACTTTGGCCTAGCCTCGGTCCCAGGCGGTCGCCACGAGGGGCACGGGACAGGGAATCGGATCGTGCCACTCGGGCCCGACTACCTCGAGATCATTGGCGTGCTCGACAGCGCCGAGGCACGAGCGAGCCCTCTCGGCCGCTGGGTCAGGGACGGCAGCTCGGAGGGAGATCGGCTCGCGGCACTCTGCCTGCGCACCGACGACCTGGAGGGCGTAGCCAAGCGGCTCGACTTGGATCTCGTGTCCATGAGCAGGTCCCGGCCAGATGGGGCCGTCCTGTCCTGGACGACGGCAGGCCTCGGCGCCATGCTCGGGCAGGAGTCCCTTCCCTTCTTCATCACCTGGCACGTTGCACCAGATCTCCATCCGGGAGCCGAGCAGGCGGGCCACCGTGTCGTTCCCCATGGCATCTCGTGGGTCGAGATGGGAGCAGATCCGACGTCGATGAGAGCTTGGGTGGAGGACGACGTGCTCGACCTGCGGGCAGGCGATGGTCCTCCCGGGGTCACCGCCGTCGCCGTCGCCACCTCGGAGGGCATCATCGAGCTACGGAACTGATCCGGTGCTGGCCCTGGCCTACTGAAGGCGGCAGATCTCAGGACCAGTGCGATAGGCGACTGTTCTCTTCCGGACGAGAGGGATCCACCTGGCCCTTCGGAGGTGCTGGCTCGTATGCTCGGGAGGCGATCAGCCGCGCCGACCCCCGGCCTATTCCTTGAGGAGGGCCGAGATGCGCTGGCGGGTGACTCCGAACAGATCGCCGATCTGATCCATGGTGTAGCCGTGAGCCCGGAGGGCGAGGGCTTCAGCCTTGCGAAGCGTTGCGCCAACGTCGTGAAGAGCCCGGATGTTGGCCGTGATCAGCACAGGGAGGTCAGGCGGGCCCTCACTTGCCAGGATCTCGGGAAGCTCATGTCCAGCTTCGAGGCGGCTCATCAGCTGATGAATGCGGAACTTGATCTGTCGCGACCGGCCGATGTTGGCGTCTGCCGTCTCGTCGAGTTGGCGGAGCACGTCGACGAGCTGACTGATAGCGGCGCGCGACTCGGAGCCCATCCGCACAGCCTGGCGTGGCTCCATCCGCTTGTCAATGGCTATTGCCGCAATACCTATTGACAGAGGAGCTTGGGAACATCATCATGACGCGGACAGAGGAAGGAGAGAGCAGTTGATACGGCATCTCTGGATGGTGTCGGTCATCGCAGTCGCTGTTGTCGGATGCGGAAGCACCCAGGCAAACGATGATGTGACCCCGCCCCCGGACACCCCGATCGGGGGCCCATTCCCGGTCGCGGATCTGGCGATCGTGGTCGAGCATCCCGATCGCGAGACGGTCGACTACAGGCTGAGCTGTCTCGGGGACACCGCAACCGTGATCGGCGACGTCGATGTCGAAGAGCAGGCCGCCTGCCTCGCGTTGGCGAGCCCCGACGTCATGACCCGTCTGATCCAGGGTGCGCCCCAAGACCAGGTATGCACGGAGCAGTACGGAGGTCCCGACGTGGCGACGATCACCGGAACGATCGACGATCAGGCGGTCAATACGACCGTGGACCGTGCCAACGGCTGCGGCATCTCCGACTGGGACGATCTGCTCGCCGACCTGCTGCCCCCGGCCGTGGGCGTCACTGACTAGGGATTCCTCTGCCGGGTAGTCGCATGCTTACCGACGGAGGGCGGCGCGTTGGGGCCGGAAGCTTGCCAGCTCTGTTCGTTGTGGCAGGCTGACTAACGACCGGCTCTTGGCTCAGGATGCTGGGAGCCGCAAGGACGGACTGGGATCGGACAAGCCACCCAGTCTGCCGACCCCAGTCTTCTCTGCACCACCACCCATGAGGATGCTCAGCGAAGAGAGACAGTCGATCAGAGCCCAGCTGCTCGCTTCCACGTGGCGGGAGCTAGCTGAGCTTGCTACAGGTGCGCGCTCCCAGCAGGAAGCAGCGCGACAGCATGTGACGGGAGCTGGCGAGGATCAACGACTAGGGAGACTGCGGGATCTCCATGGGGCCGTCGCCGACCGGGTCCAAGCCCTCCATGACGACTGGTCTCAGAACGGCTACCGAACTGTGGGCAGCTACCTCGACACGTTGAACCCCCAAGCACGAAGCGAAGCCGACCACCGAATAGGCGTACTGGCACATCTCATTGCTGAGACACGCCGCTGACCGCTCCCGGGTTCCTCCCACTTGGTGTTTCTTCCAGCCGGAATCGCCTACGACCAAGGGTGACACGCGCCTGCCCGATGTCTGCGAGCAGGTCGAACCGCCAACGATGCCTTTGAGCACCGTTTGGGCGAGTTCCTTCCCGGTGTCGAGGAGAACTTCGCTCATCTACACACGTGGATGTGGCTGGGACATCTGAGACAGGACGCCACATTCGCGACGCTCCATGGCGGCCGGCTCCATGACATGAATAGGTCGAGGGACCTATTTACGGCCGGGTGGTCTGGGATACGTTGACGTCGGAGCAACCCGCCACACGAAGGAGTGCCGAGATGCTGACTGTGTGGAGCAAAGCGCAGGCGTGGGTTGGCCTGCACGAACAGACGGGTGCCAGCCTGGTCGAGTATTCGCTGCTGGTTCTCCTCATCGCCATCGTGACGATCGTGGCTGTCAC
>CAZKJJ010000182.1:3856-5176 GCA_964553055.1 uncultured Acidimicrobiia bacterium | reverse complement strand
CGATGAAGTCGATGACGATGATCCCTCCGATGTCTCGCAGCCTGAGCTGGCGGCCGATCTCCTCGGCAGCCTCCAGGTTGTTCTGCAGGACGGTCTCCTCGAGGTTGCTCGAGCCCACGAACTTCCCTGTGTTCACGTCGATCACCGTCAGCGCCTCGGTCCTGTCGATGATCAGATGACCGCCCGAGGGGAGCCACACCTTGCGATCGAGCGCTTTTCGGAGCTGATCCTCGACGTGGAACCGCTCGAAGAGCGGCATCTCGTCCTTGTAGTGTGTCATCCTCTGGAGAAGGTCGGGTGCTGTCTCACGCAGGTAGCTCTCAACGTTCTCGAAGGCCTTGGGGTCGTCGATCAGCAGCCTCCGGTAGTCGGGAGTGAAGTGCTCCCTGATGACCCTGATGAGCAGATCGGGCTCCTCGTAGAGAACCCTCGGCACCTCGCCCTGCTCTGCCTGTCGCTTCTGGACGTCGTCCCAACGGTCGAGAAGCCGCTGGATGTCCGAGCGAATGTCCTCCTTGCTGGCGGCTGCTGCCGCCGTTCTCACGATCACCCCGAACCCCTCGGGTCTGAGCTCCTTGAGCATGCTGCGGAGCCGTTCCCTGGCATCGTCCGGGAGACGTCGGGAGATGCCGTGGACATCTGAATCCGGCACCATGACCAGGTAGCGGCCAGGCAGGCTGATCTGGGTCGTGAGCCGGGCTCCCTTGGCGCCCATGGCGTCCTTCACCACCTGGACGAGGATCTCGTCGCCTGCCGAGAGCGCTTCTTCGATTCGGACCCGCGACTTGCCGTCCTGCAGGTCGCCTGCATACAGCACGCCGTTCTTGGAGGATCCGAAGTCGACGAAGGCGGCCTCCATACCAGGCAGCACGTTGCGGACCTTGCCGACGTAGATGTTGCCTACGAGCGATTCGCGCTCTGACTGCGCGACGTAGTGCTCGACGAGGACGGGGCCTTCGAGCACGACGATCTGCGTCTGATGAGGTCGCACCCTGACCAGCATCTGCTTGCGCTCGGTCTCGGGCGGGAGGATCAGCTCCTCTTCTGAGAGGGAAGGCTGACGCTCCGGTTGCTGCTTTCGCTTCTTGTCTTCTCTACGAGGCCGCTTGGGCTCCTCGGAGGGGCGATCCGCCTCTTTGTATCTTCGAATCTCGACCGTCTCCCGACCGATGCGCCGGGTCGTTCGCTCCTCCAGCTCCTCCGAGCCGCGGCCGCGACGTATGACGGAAGGGCTCTTTCGGTTTCTCCAACCCATCCAGTGAAACTCCTTGTGTTCCAGGTGCCTCGAGGGATGACGCAGGCAGATGAGATGGCCGCGCC
>CAZKJJ010000182.1:0-3846 GCA_964553055.1 uncultured Acidimicrobiia bacterium | reverse complement strand
GAGGATGCCGAAAACTCACCGTTATCTCCCTCGGAGGCAGTGAAGGCGCCGCGCGAAGCGGCTAACACTCACAGTAGCAGGGTTGTCAATGGTCACGGTCGCTCACGCAGGACCGCTCGCCCGGCCGCTAGGAGGCTCCCGACTCCATGGCGAACCGCTCCTGCCTCGCCTCGTCAGGGTCGTAACACATACGGCACCGAGCCTCGTAAGCGTCCGTCGCTCCTATCACCACCAGCTCGTCCGATTCGGCGGTTCGCTGTGTATAGAGAGCTGGGCCTCCGCAGCGATGACAGACGGCCAGCATCTTCGACACATACTCCGCTCTGCCTGCCAGGCTCGCCATGGGCCCGAAAGGCCGCCGCAGGTAGTCGGTGTCGAGCCCTGCAACGATGACCTGCTTCCCAGCAGCGGCCAGGGTCTCTGCCACTCCTACGAGGCCGTCGTCGAAGAACTGGCCCTCGTCGATGCCGACCACCACCGTGGACTCCTCCACGGCTCTGAGGAGCTCGTCTGAGCTCTTGACGGGCGTCGCTTCGACCGTCATGGAGCTGTGGGAGACCACCTCGCTCGTCGAGTAGCGGTCATCGACCATCGGCTTGAAGGTTTGAACAGGGATCCTGGCGATCTTCGAGCGGGTCACCCTGCGGATCAACTCCTCGCTCTTGCCTGAGAACATGGGACCGATGATGACCTCTATCCATCCGTCACCCCGGCGGTACATGCCATCGCTCCCGGCTGCCAGACGGGGCACCATACGGAACGCGGCGCCGACCCGCTAGAACGCGAACTCGTGCCTCAAAGGATGTAGGTCTCCCCTGGCACTGGCGAACGCCGCGACCAGACAGAGTTCGCAACCCCGAGCGCGAAGGCCACGGTCAGGTAGAACGACCCGCCAGAGCTCAAGAGCGGAAGGGGCAGGCCCGTCACAGGCATGATGCGGACCGTCATGCCGATGTTGACGAAGACATGGAACATCAGCATGCCAGCCACGCCGATGCACACCAGGCTGCCGTAGCGGTCCCTCGACGAGGCGGCTGCCCTGAACAGGCGCCACATGAGCAGGCCGAAGGCGAGGAGCACGAGAATGCCGCCGATGAAGCCGAGCTGTTCTCCTATCGCCGTGAAGATGAAGTCGGTCGGTTGAGAGGGGACGTAGCTCAGGTTGGTCTGGCTGCCGTTGAACAGGCCGTTGCCGAAGAGCCTGCCCGAGCCGATCGCGGTCTCGCTCTGGAGCAGGTTGTACCCGGATCCGAGGGCGTCCGCCTCGGGATTGAGGAAGCTCGCCAAACGCTGCACCTGGTACCGCTCGAGCAGGCCCAGCCTCACGATCGCCACGATCACGACCGCGGACGTGAAGCCGAGCACGACGAGTTGACGGACCGTCGCTCCTGCGGCGAACAGCATCACCCCCAGGATGAACCCGAAGACCAGCATCGTCCCGACATCCGGCTGCCGGAAGATCAGCAAGGCAGGGATAAGGGTGATCCCGACAGCTGCCCCGAGACGCTGCCAGGTCATCCCTTCCTGTCTGGCAGGCGCCAGAAGCGTGGCCAGCACGAGGATGATCGCCACCTTGGAGAGCTCGCTCGGCTGGAACCGGAGCGGGCCAAGAGAGAGCCAGCGCGAGGCTCCCTGTGTCGGCTCGGAAAAGAGCACCACGATCAACAGGATCACCGTGGCCAGGTAGATGTAGCTGGCGTAGTGCCGGTACTCGCGGTAGTCGATGTAGGAGGCCACCAAGTACACGACCAGGCCGGCTGCCACGAACAGCAGCTGCCTCTTCATGGTCGAGGAAGGATCCAGGCCCTCGAGCTCGAGGCGGTGGCTGGAGGCGGTGTAGATCATCAAGACACCGAACGCCGAGAGGGCCACCATGGTCAGGAGTGAGACCAGGTCGACGCGCGCCTGCTTCTTGTCACGGAGCAGCTGGGGGTCGGTGGCGATCGTGCTCATCAGTCCGTGTCCGTCCCGCCTTCGATGACCTCGGTCATCGGCACCCCCATCAGGTGTTGGAGGATGACCTTGGCAACAGGAGCCGCCACCTGTCCGCCGCTGCCGCCCTCCTCGAGGAAGACGACCACCACGTAACGCGGATCGGAGACCGGTGCCACTCCCACGAACCAGGCGTGGCTGTTGTGACCCGCCCCGATCTGGGCGCTGCCTGTCTTGCCTCCCACACTCCTGAGGCCTGCTCCGAAGTCGGCGAATGCTGCCCTGGCGGTGCCCTCGTTGGTCACCAGCGCCAGGTCGGTCCTGAGCGCTTCCACTGTCTCCTGCGTGAGGTCGACGCTGCCTGCCGTGCTGGGGACCGTCCGCTCGATGACCGTGCCCTGAACGTCCTGGATCTCGGAGACCAGACGCGGAACGCCCACCGTGCCTCCGTTCACCAGCGAGCCGTAGGCTGCGGCCAGCTGAAGCGGCGTGGCGAGCATGGCACCCTGGCCAACGGCCAGCTGCATCAGATCACCTCCGTACCAGACGCTCTGACCAGGCACGATCCGATTCGGGTCGAGCCTCGGGTCGCCTTCCCGAGCCCACTCCTCGAAGAGGTCACGATCCGGCACGATCCCCTTGGCCTCGAAGGGCAGGTCGACGCCTGTCTGATCGCCGAATCCGAGGGATCTGGCGAAGTCCTGGATCAGGTTCTCCCGCTCGGTGGTCTTGTACTGGTCCCAGATGTTCAGTGCCACCTCCCAGAAGTAGATGTTGCACGAGTTCGAGAAGGCGTTGTGGATGTCCTGACTGCCGTGGCCGCTTGGCTTCCAGTCGTTCCAGCCGAGTTGGCTACCGTCTGTGAAGTCGGCGACGAGCCTCCCTGAGCACACGATCTCGCCCGTGGGAGATTGCGAGGAGGCCGACCTGGCAAAGATGCCCTCCTCCATGGCCGTGGCGTACGTGACGGCCTTGAACGTGGAAGCCGGGGGCACCTGCGCCTGGATCGCCAGGTTGTTGAGGGCTTTGGTCTCCTGCAGCTCGTCGAAACGATCCGTTGAGATCCCGCCGACCCAGTCCTGCGGTGCGAACGTGGGATGGGACGCCATCGCCAGGATCGAGAAGTCCCTCGGATCCAGGACGACCACCGCACCGCGTTGGGGTAGAGGGTGGGCCTGCTCGCCGACCTGGGCACGCTTCTCGTTCTCGGCCGTTGTGATCTCCCTGGCCAGGTCGATCCCCCTGGCCAGCGCCTCCTCGACGATGGTCTGCAGCTCGGCGTCTGCGGTGAGCACCACCGTGGCTCCCGGACGCGACGCCTCAGACCTGGTCTCGAGGAGACCCTCGGGTCCCGTCTCGTACACGACAAAACCCTGCGTTCCCGCCAGCACCTCGTCGTACTGCAGCTCGATCCCGTTCTTTCCAATCGGGGCCCTCCTGTCGAGGCCAGGCCTTTCCTCGATGTCCTCGGCTGAGGGAAGCCCGACGTGTCCGATGACGTGCGCCATCAGGGTCCCTCCCTCCCCCAGTTGGTAGACGCGCACAGGGACCTCTTCGATCGAGACACCTGGAAGGGTCGTCCTTCTCTCGAGGATCTTGAACGCCGTCTCCTGATCGACGACGCCGAGCACGAAGCGGGCGCCTGAGCCCTCCTCCTCGAACCGTTGGTTGACCTCTGCGGGGGCGGTGTCCATGAGCGCGGCCAGCACCTGGATCACCTCGGGCTCCGTCTCCACGGGGATCTCACGGCGGTCGACGAGCACGCCGAGGTCGAATCGGCTTCTGGCCAGGACGGTGCCCCCGCGGTCGACGATCATCCCCCGCGGCGCAGAGGTGAGCCGCACGTCGATGGCGAGGTCCTGCGCTTGGTCCGCGTAGTACTCGCCCGCGGCCACCTGGACGTACCAGAGCCTC
>CAZKJJ010000181.1:0-5182 GCA_964553055.1 uncultured Acidimicrobiia bacterium | reverse complement strand
CCAGCAGCCGTGTCGCCACCAACTCCAACGCTTCGCTCCATGAGGTCTCGACGAGGCTGCCTCCCTTGCGCACCAGAGGAGCCGTCAGGCGCTCGGGGGAGTTGATGTACTCGAAGCCGAACCGGCACTTGTCGCTCAGCCACCCCTGATTGGTCGGCTCGTTGTCGACTCCCAGGAAGCGAAGAACCTGATTCTGAGAGGACTGGACGGTGATCCTGCAGCCGACCACACAGTGCGGGCACGTGGTCTCCGCGGCCTCGAGATCCCATGGCCTCGCCCGGAACCGGTACGGCACTGCGGTCAGGGCGCCCACCGGGCAGATCTGCACCGTGTTTCCCGAGAAGTATGAGGCGAAGGGCTCTTCAGGGAAGGTGTTCACCTGCGTTCCATAGCCTCTGTCGATGAACTCGATCAGAGGATCGCCTGAGACTTCCTCGGAGAACCTCGTGCACCTCGCACAGAGGATGCAGCGCTCCCTGTCCAGCAAGACGAGCTCCGAGATGGGGATCGGCTTGGGGAAGTGGCGCTTCTCCTCGACGAAGCGGCTCTCCCCTGGGCCGTGGGCCATGGTTTGGTCCTGGAGTGGGCACTCGCCGCCCTGATCACAGATCGGGCAGTCGAGCGGGTGGTTGATCAGGAGGAACTCGAGCACGCCCTCCTGGGCCTTGCGGACGACCTCTGAGGTCGTGCTGACCTGGAGGCCCTCGGTGACGACGGTGGTGCACGACGTGGTGAGCAGCGACCCTCGCGGTGTCTCGATCTCGACGAGGCACATGCGGCACATGCCGACGGGCTTCATCCTCCTGTGCCAGCAGAAGCGGGGTATGTAGGTGCCGTGCTGCTCTGCTGCCTCGATCAGGAGCTGGCCTGGGTCAGCTTCGACGGTCCTACCGTCGATCGTGACGTCGACGCGCTCACTCAAAGGGACACCCACCTCGGTGCACGTGGTCGAGCAGCTCCTCCTTGAAGAACCAGACCAGGGAGGTGATCGGCGATACGGCTGAAGGCCCCAGCGGGCAGATCGTCGTCATCTTTGGGGGCCAGGCGAGCCCTGGGCTGATGTTGTCCGAGACATCGAGCAGCAGGTCGATGTCAGCCTCCCTCCCTGCTCCTTCCTCGATACGCCGCAGCACCATCTCGAGCCAGGTCGCGCCCTCCCGGCATGGCGTGCATTGCCCGCACGACTCGTGGGCGAAGAACCTGACGACCCGTTCCGCTGCTCGCACCATGCAGGCGGAGGTGTCCATGACGATGACCCCACCGGATCCCAGCATCGTGCCGAGCTCCCCTACCTCGTCGATGCCCACAGGCGTGTCGAGGTGCTCTGGCAGCAGCCACGGCGCAGATGCGCCACCGGGGATCCACGCCTTCACGTCGAGATCATCGGGAGTGCCACCTCCCACGTCGAAGATCAGATCGCGCCAGCTCATGCCCATGACGATCTCGTAGTTGCCAGGCCTGCGGATGTCGCCAGACAGGCTGAAGAGGCGGGTCCCCCTCGATCCAGGAGGGCCGAGAGCGGCGTACGCGGCGCCTCCGCTGTCGATGATGAAGGGGACGTTCGAGAGAGTCTCGACGTTGTTGACGATGGTCGGCGCGTCGTACAGCCCCTTCGAAGCCGGGTAGTACGGGGGTTTCAGCCTTGGCTCGCCTCTCCTGCCCTCCAAGCTGTTGAGCAGCGCAGTCTCCTCCCCGCAGATGTAGGCGCCTGCGCCCAGATGCACGGTCACGTCGAGGTCATAGTCCGACCCCAGGATGTCCATCCCGAGATAACCCGCCTCGTAGGCCTCGTCCACCGCCTGCTGGACTCGCCTGGCCGGCTTGGCGTACTCGCCGCGCACGTAGATGAAGGCTTCGTGGACGTCGTTGGCGATGGAGGCGATGATCGTTCCCTCGAGCAGCTGGTGCGGATCGCGCTCGAGCAGTTGGCGATCCTTGAAGGTGCCCGGCTCGGACTCGTCAGCGTTGACGACCAGATACGAAGGTCTCGCGGGAGCCAGGAACGACCACTTCACACCCGCAGGGAAGCCTGCGCCTCCCCTGCCCCGCAGCTCCGCGATTCTGACCTCCTCGGTGATCTCAGCAGGAGCCATTTCCAGGGCTCTCGTGAGGGCCTCGTAGCCGCCGGTTGCGAGGTACCGCGAGAGAGTGTGGCTGTCTGCGGGATACGCATCCATCCTCTCGGTGAGGATCTTGGGCGGATCGGTGACCGAAGCCGGCGCCGGGGCGTCACCCAGAACCGCCTCGGGTGCCGGTTTACGCTCGAAGGCGGCGTCCGTCCCATACGGCCCGAATGCCGGGTAAGGACCGACGGCGCCTGTTGCCTCTCCTATCGCCCAGTCGAACGACGTCCGCCCTCCGAAGAGCCCCTGCATCTCGTCCGTCCCTATCACATCCGGCTTGGCATCCCGAAGCCAGCCGCACAGCGCCCTGGCCTTCTCAGGGGTCACGCCTTCGACGAGCTCATAGTCGACCTGCAAGGCGGGTGCGCCACCGCACGCCCCGATGCACTCGACATGCTCGACGGAGATCTGACATGCTGAGTCGGTTTCCCCTGCTGGCACGCCCGTGTCGTCCTCGACCGCCTCCAGCACGTCGTCTGCTCCCGCCAGCATGCAGGAGATCGACGTGCAGACCGAGATGAGGTAACGCCCCGTTGGGCGCAGCTTGAACATGCCGTAGAAGCTGGCCACCGAGCGGACCTGGGCAGGAGTCAGGTCTGTCTGGTCAGCCGCCCATCGCATCCCCTCATCCGTCAGATACCCTTCCCGATGCATCGCCTGGTACAGCAGCGGTAGCAAGGCAGACCGCCTCTCCGGATACCGCTCGGTGATCGGCGACGGGGTGCTCATGCCGACTCCCACAGGCATGCACGTCGAGTCCTCATCGATCGACGTCTCCCATCACGGGATCCAGCGAGGCGATCGAGGCGACCGTGTCTGCGACGAGGGAGTCGGCCATGATGATCGGAAGTGCCTGGAGGTTGGCGAACGAAGGAGCCCTGATGTGGCAGCGGAGCGGCCTGCTTCCGCCGTCTGAGACGAGGTAGCAGCCGAGCTCACCCCTGGGTGACTCCACTGCCGCGTACGTCTCCCCTTCAGGGACACGGAAACCCTCGGTGAAGATCTTGAAGTGATGGATCAGCGCCTCCATCGACTCGTCGAGCCTGGCCCTCGGCGGAGGCGTGACCTTCCTGTCGGTCGACCGGTAATCCCCCGAGGGCATCATCTCGGCGACCTGAGCGGCGATCGAAATCGATTGGCGCATCTCCTCGAGACGCACCAGATAGCGGTCGTACACGTCTCCACTCGTTCCGCTGGCGACCTCGAAGGAGTAGCGCTCGATTCCCGCATACGGCATGCTCCTCCTCAGGTCCCACGTCGATCCCGTGGCCCGAAGGGTCGGACCGGTGATGCCGTACGCCAGGCACTCCTCCTCGGTGATGATTCCCACGCCCTGGGTACGGGCCTCCCAGATGGGGTTCTCCCGTAGGAGGTCTTCGTGCTCGTCGAGCTTGTCTGGAATGACCTCGACGATCTCCGAGACGTCCTCCTCCCAGCCGGCTGGCAGGTCGGCTGCGACGCCCCCAGGCCTGATGTAGTTGTGGTTCATCCGCAGTCCCGTCGTCTTCTCGAAGAAGTCGAGGATGAGCTCCCGCTCTCGGAAGCCGTAGATCATCATGGAGAGGGCACCCACGTCCATGCCACCCTGTTGAGCTCCGTCATGAGAACTCGGATCGCCTGGGCCCTGGGCGGGACATCGAGGCCGAGAAGCTGTTCGGTTGCCATGGAGAACACGAGCTCACAGAAGAACGGAGAGAGGTAGTCCATGCGGGTGACGTTGGTCGGCCCCTGGAGGAACGTGAGCGTCTCGGCCGTCTTCTCCATCCCTGTGTGGAGGTAGCCGATGATGGGCTTGACCCGCCTGACGATCTCGCCCTCGAGCTCGAGCTGGAGCCTCAACACCCCATGGGTCGAAGGGTGCTGGGGGCCCATGTTCACGATCATCTTCTCCTCTTCCGAGGCTTCGTCCTCGAAGACGTAGTCCTCGGACACCGTGGTCCCCAGCTGCTCTGTGAGACGACCGCCTTCTTCGCGAGCTCTGATCTCCTGGCTTCCCTCCTCAGTGCTCCCCTCCATGAAGGAGGGCGCCTCGGTGCCTGAGATCCAGACTTCGGTCTCCCTCCGCTCGTCTGCCATCACTCGACTCGATGTGCTGATTTGAATTGGACAGGCACTGCTCCGACCGCGAAGTCCTTCCGGAGCGGATGCCCGACCCAATCGTCCGGCATGAGTATCCGCGTCAGGTCAGGGTGCCCTTCGAACGAGATCCCGAACATGTCGAACACCTCGCGCTCGAAGAAGTTGGCGCCCGGGTAGACGGAGACCAGGGAAGGGACCACCGGATCGTCCTCCGGCACGGGAACCCGAAGACGCAGCCGCAGACCGTGCTGCTGGGAAAGAAGACCGACGATCACCTCGAACCGGTCGCCGGGCCTTCCGTAGTCGACGGCTGTGACGTCCACGCAGACCTCGAATCCGGCGGCGCGGGCTGCGACTGCGACGTCGCGCAGGGCGCTTGCCTGCACGACCGCAACGTCCTGCCCGAGCGAGTCGTGCAGCTGATGGTCGAACGGCTCCAAGACCGACGCGATCACCGGATGCAGCCGGCGGCCCTCCTCGTCACCCAGGGGCGTGCTCTCGCCCGTCATGTGCGAGAGAGCTCCCCGGAGACGATCTTCTCATGGAGCATGAGGATCCCGTGCATCAACGACTGAGGCCCCGGCGGGCACCCAGGAACGTAGATGTCAACGGGCACGACCTGATCGACTCCTTGGACCAGTGCGTAGTTGTTGAACATCCCACCCGTCGAGGCACACGCCCCCATGGAGATGACCCACTTCGGCTCGGTCATCTGGTCATAGACCTGCCTGAGCACTGGAGCCATCTTCTGCGATACCCGCCCTGCCACGATCATCAAGTCCGCCTGACGAGGAGAGGCTCTGAACACCTCCATCCCGAAGCGGGCTAGGTCATAGTGGGCAGCGCCTGTCGCCATCATCTCGATGGCGCAGCAGGCGAGGCCGAAGGTAGCGGGCCACATCGATTGCGTCCGTGCCCAGTTCGCCGCCTTGTCCATCGTCGTGGTCAGGAAGCTGCCGAGCGAGCTGACCATCAAGCAG
>CAZKJJ010000180.1:0-5195 GCA_964553055.1 uncultured Acidimicrobiia bacterium | reverse complement strand
GGCGGCGGCAACCAGACATCGGCTCGACTACCAAACGGACGGCGTGGTCGTGAAGGTGGACGCTTTCTCCGAGCAGCAGTCGCTGGGTTTCACGGCGAAGGCACCTCGCTGGGCGATCGCCTACAAGTTCCCAGCCGAGGAACGGGCGACGATCCTTCGGGACATCAGGGTCAACATCGGCAGGACGGGGGCCGCCACTCCGTACGCCGTCCTGGAGCCGGTCTTCGTCGGCGGGGCCAACGTAGGCATGGCGACCCTTCACAACGAGGACGAGATACGCCGTAAGGACATCCGCGTCGGCGACCACGTCATCGTGCGGAGAGCGGGCGACGTCATCCCCGAGGTCGTCGGACCCATCCCAGACCGGAGGACCGGCGAAGAGCAGATCTGGCAGATGCCGGCCACGTGCCCCTTCTGCGGCAACGCGATCGTCAGGACCTCGGGTGAGAAAGTCGCGAGGTGCACAGGAGGCCTTGCCTGTCCGAGCCGTCTCAGGGAATGGCTCGCCCACTTCTCGGGGCGGGGGGGAATGGACATCGAGGGACTCGGGTACAAGACAGTCGATCTCTTGTTGTCAGAAGGGCTGGTGAGGGATCCGGCTGACATCTTCTTCCTCGAAGCGGAGGCCCTGCTGGGCTTCGAAGGCTGGGGCGACGTTTCGGTGGCCAACCTCCTCGGAGCGATCGACGAGGCGCGGGACAGACCGATTCACCGTCTTCTCGTCGCCCTCGGCATCAGGCATGTGGGAGGCACGGTCGCCAGGCTCCTCGCCAGACGCTATGGGAACCTCACCGCCTTGATGGATGCGTCCGAGGAGGACATGGCCGCGATCCCCGGCATCGGTCGTGTCATCGCGGCTTCTGTGAAGGACTGGGCGTCCGATCCCGAGAATCGCGAGCTCGTCCAGAAGCTCGGACGAGGTGGAGTCCGCCTTGCGGACGAGCCGTCTGACGACAGCTCAGGCACCCTGGCAGGGGTCACGATCGTGCTGACGGGAACGCTCGGGAGCCTCACGAGGGACGAGGCCAAGGCCGCGATCGAAGACAGAGGTGGCAGAGTGACGTCTTCGGTCACCGCCAAGACGTCTGCCGTCGTTGCTGGGCGCTCGCCAGGGTCCAAGCTCGAGAAGGCCACGGAGCTGGGCGTGCGAGTGCTCGACGAGGAGGAGCTCGCCCGCCTGCTGGAAGGTTCGCTCAGCCTGTGACGTCAGAAGCTGAAGAACGTCCACGTGTAGTCCCCCGCGTCTGACAGTCCTGCAGACGTGTTCCAGGTGATGCGAACCGTGTGCTCCCCCCTGGTCCACTGCTCGAAGAGCCTGCCAGGCCCCGGTTGCCACGCATGGACTCCTGTCGCCTCGACGGTCACCAGCTCGGCTTCGGGAATTCGGATCCCGTCGATCGAGAGCACGAGATCGTATCCGGGGCGCATCTTGACCTCGATCGGATGCAGACGCTGCACGGAGTCACCTGGCCGCGGACTCAGATCCTCGAGGGGAGCTGGAAGCGGGTCAGGCTCTCCTCCCGCAGACCCGAACGCGAGTCCCAGGGCAACGACAGCGACGAGCGCCAGGCCGAGACCCGCGTAGACCAGCCGGTAGTTCACCAGCCGATTGTACGAACGGTCGTGTATCGCCCTGACTACTAGCGTGGCGATGGTGCGCACCAACCCCGTGCTGTCGGAGCTCGGCTCGTACGGGATCGCAGAGCTCCAGGAGACCGTACGCTCGATGCGCGAGGCTGGGCAGCCGGTCATCGACTTCAGCATCGGGGATCCCGTGGAGCCGACGCCCGAGTTCATCAGGAACGCGGTGGCGGCTGCGATTCCCGAGGTCTCGCAGTATCCGACGGTCCGGGGCCTGAGGGAGCTCAGATGGGCGATTGCTGACTACGTTGCCAGACGCTTCGGGGTCAGTGTGGAGGCGGACACCCAGGTGCTCCCGACCTCCGGATCGAAGGAGGCGATCTTCTCCGCGGCGGCCGCATTCTGTGATGCGGGAGCAGGTGATCTGGTGGTGTGGCCCAGTCCCGGCTACCCGATCTACGAGCGGGGCGCCAGGCTCACAGGCGCACGAACCTACGTAGCCCGCCTGGAAGGCGACTTCGTGCTCCGCCCTGCACAGATCCCCGCAGCCGTGTGGCCGCATGCCCGTCTCGTGTGGGCCAACTACCCGCACAACCCGACAGGTGCGGTGGCCTCCCGGCGCCAGCTAGAGGACCTGTACCAGGCGACCAGGGACCACGGTGCGCTCCTGTGCGCAGACGAGTGCTACTCAGACGTCTACGAAGGGGAGCCTCCGCTCTCTGCGCTGCAAGCCGCGGACGCAGCACTCACAGGCGTGCTGAGCTTCGTCAGCCTCTCGAAGAGGTCTGGCATGACCGGCTACAGGAGCGGCGCCGTGATCGGAGATGCGGCTGCCGTCGCAGCTCTCAGGTCGCTGCGTACCTCAACGGGTACTGCGCCCCCCGAGTTCGTTCAGGCGGGTGCCGTCGCGGCTTGGGGAGACGACGCGCACGTCGCCGAGCGAAGGAAGATCTTCTCAGAGAAACGTGCCGTGCTCAGAGCCGGGCTCGAGAGAGCAGGGGTGGAGATCGTGGGCTCGACTGCCGCCATCTACCTCTGGGTGGAGGTGGGAGACGACGTGGACGCTGCGAGAAGGCTGGCGGAGAACGGCGTCGTCGTTTCACCAGGGCGCATGTTCGGCCCCGGCGGGGAGGGCTACCTGCGTCTGGCCTTGGTCCCCTCGCTCGAGGAGTGCCAGCAAGCCGCAGAGGTTCTCGAGGCATGTCTGACAAGGAGCTGATCGAGGCCGCCTACGCGGATCTGGAAGGCCTCGAGAAGGCCAGGGACGCGGTGATGCGGACGATCGCCGACCTCGACAGCGGCGAGCTGAGGGTCGCCACCAAGACCGCGGAAGGCTGGACGGTCAACCGGTGGGTCAAGGAGGCGATCGTGCTGTACTTCCGACTGGCCGAGGTTCAGACCATTCCTATGGGGCCTTTCGAGTACTACGACAAGGTGCCCACCAAGGTGGACCTGGCCTCATCAGGCGTCAGGGTGGTTCCTCCAGGGTCGGTCCGCTACGGAGCCTTCTGCGAGCCGGGCGTTGTCGTGATGCCAGCCTTCGTGAACATCGGAGCCTATGTCGGCGAGGGCACGATGGTCGACACGTGGGCGACGGTCGGCTCGTGCGCGCAGATCGGACGAAACGTGCACCTCTCCGGGGGCGTGGGCGTAGGGGGTGTCCTCGAGCCTCCTTCGGCGAGCCCTGTGATCATCGAGGACGGAGCCTTCGTCGGCTCGCGGTCGATCCTGGTCGAAGGTGTCATGATCGAAGAGGAGGCCGTGTTGGGTGCGAACGTCACGATCACGGCGAACACGCCCATCATCGACGTCTCAGGAGAGGAGCCGGTCGAGTACCGGGGCAGGGTGCCTGCGAGATCCGTGGTCATTCCTGGCACGAGGCCGAAGGGGTTTCCTGCTGGGACGTACGAGGTTCAGTGTGCGCTGATCATCGGAAGACGCACGGCTTCCACAGACCGCAAGACGTCGCTCAACGAGGCTCTCAGGACCTTCGAGGTTCCGGTGTGAGGAAGCCCGCGGACACGCTGCTGGACCTCGTTCGCGTCCCGAGCGTGACAGGCCAGGAAGGCAGGCTGGCGACAGGTATCTCGGAGCGGCTTCTGCCTTCCGTCGGAAGGGAAGGGCTCGAGCGGATAGGCAACAATCTCATCGTCGGACGGAGGAGAGGCAAGCCGCTCATGCTGCTCGTCGGTCACCTGGACACGGTCCCACCCCAGAGCGACCGCCCTCCTCGGATCGAAGGTGACCGCCTGTTCGGCCTCGGGGCGTCCGACATGAAGGCCGGCCTCGCGGTGATGGTCCATCTCCTCGAGAACGAGGCCATCCGGTCGGGGCCCTATGACGTGGTGGGCCTCTTTTACGATCGGGAGGAGGGCCCGGCCAAGGACAACGGCCTGGCTGCCGTGCTGGAGCGAGGGGACTGGCTCGCGGACGCCGAGCTGGCAGTGGTCCTCGAGCCGACGGGGGGTGAGATCCAGCTCGGCTGCGTGGGAGCCATCAACGCCACGGTGACGTTCGAGGGCAGGTCTGCGCACAGCGCCCGCCCCTGGCTCGGAGAGAACGCCATCACTCGGGGAGGCCCATGGCTGGCAGGTCTCCACGAGCGGCAGCCCGAGGTCGTGGACGTCTCAGGGTTGTCGTTTCGCGAGGTGGCGACTGTGACCCTGGCGCACGGCGGTATCGCCCAGAACGTGGTCCCTTCCCTGTTCGAGGTGAACGTGAACTACCGCTTCGCGCCAGACAAGACCCTCGCCGAGGCGGAGGCGAGGCTCCTGGAGCTCCTAGCCGGAGCAGACAGAGTCGAGATCGTCGACGGGGCGCCCGCAGGACCGATTCCCGAAGACAACCCCCGTCTCGATCGGCTCAGAGCGCTGTCCGGCGGGACCGTCGCACCGAAGCAGGGCTGGACGGACGTCGCCAGGCTGGCCGAGGCGGGGATCCCTGCGGTCAACTTCGGGCCGGGCGACCCGGCCCAGGCCCATCAAGCCGACGAGAGCACCTCGATCCGGGCGATGGGAGAGGTACTCGAGGTGCTCGAGAAGCTGCTCTCGGAGGTCTGAGCGGGCGAGCGATGGCCCGATGGGTGCCCCCGCCACCCCAGTCCTGGACGTGCGGGTTCGGTTCCCGATCAGCCCCCGAGCGGGTCCCGGTCGTCGAGCTGCTCGAACACACGCTGAGCCTTGCCCACCTCCTGTCTCGGCATGGACCCAGGCGGCCGCAGCTGGACCTCCACCCGTATCCGGGTCCGTTGGGCAAGTTGGCGTTCCAGACTCTCTGCGATCTGCGGTGCCCGCGACATCGCCTCTTCGCTCCTCACTTCCGCCCTGACCCGCAGCTCTGCCAACGTGCCACGCCTGTCGACGATCACGGCGTACTGTCCTCCGAGGTCCGGGTCCTCCAGCACCACCCCTTCGATCTCCCTCGGGAAGACATTGACCCCCCGCACGATCAGCATGTCGTCGACCCGTCCTGTGATCCGCTCGATCCTGCGGAACGTGCGACCGCACGAGCACGGTTCGTCGATCAACGCCGTGAGGTCCCCGGTGCGGTAGCGGATGACGGGCTGTGCCTCCTTCGTGAGGGTGGTCAGCACCAACTCGCCTCGCGCACCGGGT
>CAZKJJ010000179.1:0-5210 GCA_964553055.1 uncultured Acidimicrobiia bacterium | reverse complement strand
ATAGGCGACCGCAACCCCAGGCGCGATCCGAACGTCCCGGAGCACGAGCCACGGCACGCCGACGAACCCACGCTCCCATGCGAAGGCGCTGCTGAACTCCGGGGCGAAGTAGAATGTCGTCCAGCGTCGCCGGACCGGAGCCTCCTTGACGAAGACGCCGATCCCCGCGGCCTCGACCGCATGTGCCCACCGATAGACCGTCGCGAGATGCACATCAAAGGCCCAGGCGACGTCGTCGGGTGAGATGTGAAGGCGGCGGGCGTCTGCCGCGGCAGCGTGGCAGTGGACGAGACCGGCCATCCACAGGGCGAACCGCTTGGCCGGGGCCGGCAGCGGTCGGTAGAGCAGCAGGGCCGGGACCGCGCGCTCCTCTGGGAAGGGGAAGCCCTCCGCGGCCATCGACATCGTGTGCCGCTGGCGCTTGGCCATCGTCGCCGCCCTCATCATCTTGGGCTTCGGGGACCATTCCGCCGAGACCGCAGCCAAGGGCCGACGACGGATGTGCCGCGTCCGGGACGGAGAGGTCGAGGTCAGAGGACTGCTCATGGGGCGTCTCCTTCTGTTCCGCTGCGTGACAGAACGTGCCTTGGCCTGCTCGTCGTGTCTCGGAGGGGGCAGCCCCGTGACCCCATCCTTGACCGGTCGACCCGCCGCCGGTACGCGTGTGCCGCGCGCGGAGGTGCGCCCGCGGTCGGGCGCGCGGCGGGATCATCCTCGTCCATAGCCCATCAGGTCAGAACGACGACAGAGGCGTGCCTGGAGGGTCTCAAGGGCCAAACGGGCGGTTCGTGCGCCTTCGGCGACAAGTCGCATCCCTGTGCGAACCGGCGTCTCCGCGGCCGACACGAACGAGCCGCAATCCTGCAGTTTTCGCGACACGGATGAGCCGCGCCCGGCACAGGCTCGGACGTGGATGAGCCGCCTAGAACAGGACTACTTCCTTCTTGAACAGGATTTGCCCTTCGGGTGTAACTCTCCCTCCCGCTTCGGGAGGGGGGAAGATCTCCAGGTCAAGATCGCAGGCCATGGCAGCCCCCTCCGTGCCCCCAGCTCCACGTCCTCGTACGGTCGTGACGACCGGCAGAGAACGAGGAAGAAGGCCATCGCGTGGAGCGCATGGACACCGAGACCTACAGCGTGGAGCAGGCAGGGCGGATCCTTGGCATCTCCCGCGGAGCCGCCTACGCGGCCTGCCGCCGTGGCGAGATCCCGGTCCTGCGCCTCGGACATCGCCTCCTGGTGCCCAAGCCTGCCCTGGCCCGGATGCTGCGAGGCGACCACGAGGCCGAAGTCTTCCTTGGTGCGCCTGCCGGCCCAGACGCCTGAGATGGGAGCCCGCCCTGCGGCCCGACCCCTGGCTCCGTCGCCGGCGCTTGTGCGTGGTCCTTGTAATGGACCCGGCCCGACACCAAGCTGCCCGACATGCCTGACCTGCTCGAGTGGCTCCGCGCCACGACCTCCACCTGGACCCCGGAAGCCCTCGGCCTCCTGGTACGGACACCAGCCGCCGAAGGCCCGTACCGAGCCGACAGCCTCGACGAGCTCGTGGCGGAGCTGGACCGACGCGAAGCGCTCATCGCCCTGCCCACGGAGCCGGCGGCGTTGGCCAACGTCGTCGAGGGAGCCATGCTCACGCACCTCCACGACGCGCTCGATGGCCTGGACGCGGACGGGCACGACGTGGCGCGTCAGACCGCCGGCGAGCGTCACTACCCGGATCTGGAGGTCTCGGGCGGCTACTTCGCGCCTGACGGGGACCGAGACGCCTTCCACGCAGTCGACATCAAGGTGGCACGGCGCAAGCCGCGCAAGCGCGGTGCGCCCACCAAGACCCAGTCCAGGATCACGCTGTACACCGGCAACACCTACTTCAAGTACCCCGACCTGCACGTCACGGGATGCCTGCGACCCTTCGGCGAGTACGCGAGCCACCTCGACGTCATCGTGCTCTACGACTTCCGTCCTGAGCTGACGGGACGTGTCGCCAACGTCGAGGTCCTGGTGCAGCCCGCGTGGAAGATCGCGAGCGACAAGCGGTCGTCGACCACCCGCGAGTACATCGGAGCCGTCGACGATCTCGAGGACCTCCGTGGTGGGCGGGGCACGTTCGAGTCGCCCGAGGCGTTCTACGACTTCTGGCGGCGCTACAAGTTCAAGCCCTCCCAGGAGATCATCAACCTCCTCGAGCGGGAGCGTCGCGCGTGATCCACAGGGTCGACATCGGGTACTCCGGCGCGTCACACCGACCAGCTTCAATGGCCCCATGACGAACCTCGACGACTATGCCGACGGCCCTCTCAGCCGCGACGACTACGAGCCCACCGCCACGGTCGGGCGCGCCCTGTCCCTCTTCGCGGGGGCCGGCGGCCTCGACCTGGGCGCGCACGCCGCGGGGTTCGACGTCGTGGCGGCCAACGAGTACGACGCCGATGCTGCCGACGCCCTCGAGAAGAACTTCCCGGCCATCCGCGTGGACCGGCGAAGCATCCTCGAGGTGCCCACCGGCGACCTGCTGGATCAGGCGGAGGCGGCACCGGGCGAGCTCGACCTCCTCATCGGGGGGCCTCCCTGCACCCCCTTCTCCAAGTCCGGGTACTGGCTCGACTGGAAGCGCGACGGGCTGGACCCTGACGCATCCCTCCTCCAGTCCTACACCCGCGTCCTCGCCGAGGCCCGCCCGCGAGCCTTCGTGCTCGAGAACGTCTACGCCCTGACCTTCAACAACCGCGCCTCCCGTCCGCACTACGACCGGCTCCTCCGTGAGATCGACGAGGCCGGCTACGACGCGCATGCGGGAGTCCTCAACGCCGCGGACCACGGCGTCCCCCAGCGCCGTCCGAGGCTCTTCATCGTCGGCACACGACGAGGCACCGGCCTCCCGGTCCCTGAGCTGCCCGAGCCGACCCACACCGGCACATGGGAACGTCGCGCCACCGGAGCGGTGGACGGCGGCCTGCCGCACGTCACCACAGGTGCTGCTCTGGCAGACGTGACCGCCGAGCCCGAGCCCAGCGAGATCGTCCGAGGGAAGTACGGGCACCTGCTGCCCGACGTACCGCCTGGCGACAACTACCTGCACTTCACGGCGAAGCGTGGCCACCCGGAGCCGCTGTTCGAGTGGCGATCCCGGTACTGGTCCTTCCTCCTCAAGCTCGACCCTGACGCCCCGGCCCCGACGATCCAGGCCCAGCCCGGCCCGAACGTGGGCCCCTTCCACTGGGAGAACCGCCGCCTCCGGGTCCCCGAGCTGAAGCGACTGTTCACGTTCCCGGACGACTACGCATTCGTCGGCACCCGGTCCGCCATCCAGTCCCAGCTCGGGAACTCTGTGCCGCCCCTGCTGGCTTACAAGGTCATTGGCGCTGTCACGATGGCGTTGTCTTAGAAGGCGAACACGCCCTCGTACCGGATCCTTCGAGGAGAGAGGACGGCGAGCTAGCTTCCCGTGTATGCCGCTTGCGGGAAATCGTTGTACGGGGGATCCGCTTGGCTACCAAGAGCCGGAAGTTGGAGCTGTTCACGCTCGCTGCCCATGATCAGGGCGGAGTCATCGACTACGCAGCATTGTTCGATGGACTCGAAAAGTCGGCCGTGTCCAGACGGAATGTCGTGTATGGCGAAAGCGTTGTCTCGCTGGCCCACCTTCGCCGTCGTGGCAATTTTGTCACCATGGCCATGTATGAAGGCCCTCGGGATCTGCTTCCCTTGATCTACGACATGGAGGACGGGAGCGAGCGCGTCGAGGACTTGTCCGAGTCGGAGTATCTCGCGACGCGCACCCATGCGGTGCTGCGTCTATCCGACCGCCTGCTGGCGGTTGAGTACAACCACCGAGGCGCGAAGGCGTCACATCTGGAGCGGCTCCTAGAAGACCTGGCTGAGCGCATTCTCGACCGGGACATCGATGTCACTGTCAATCCCGTCGCTGACCAGTCGTTCCTCGAGTCCATCGAACTCTTTGAGCGGATCACCAATGCCGGTGTTCGCGTGTCGCGTCCGAACCAGGACTGGACAGACTGGCACAGCGAACTCGGGAAGATGGCTGCGGCGTCTGCTGGACAGTCAGCCAACGTTGAGGTCAACTCAGGGCGAGGCGGGTCTCTCACTCAGGACTCGGGCATCATCCAGCTCATCCGCGAACTCGTGACCAGACGCCGTGCGACGGTGAAGAGCGCCCGAGTCTCCGGTTACCGCCAGGGCGAAGACCGTCCTACGGCAGTCTCCCTTCGGCGGCACATCACGCATCAGCGAGTCGAGGCCGAGACCGGGGACGATGGGCAGGCGATCCAACGGCCCATGCTCGATGCTCTCAGCGGGTTCCTTAACACTCAGCAGGTCCGACAGCGGGATGAGGAGTTCGTGGCGAACGATGGGCCTGGCTAGATGAAGGCTGTCGTCTGGTTCCTGTCCCACCAGGTTCGCCCAAACCTCCGGAGGATCTTCCTCAGCGCTGACATGCTGGTGACCGTCGTGGTGGGGTTGGTCTGCTTCCTTCTCGCTAGAGACGGAGCACCGCTGGATGCTGGTCGAGCATCAGCGCTGGCTTCGGCTCAAGCCATCCTCACATACGCGGCCATCGGTGGTGGCTTTGCACTGAGCGGACTCACGGTGGCCGCCACCTTCCCGCCAGAGAGCTTCCTACGGCACCTCGCGGCTGGCGCTCGTGACCGGAACATGGACGACAAGGCCGCCATCGCGGATCTGTGGTTCGTGTTCGCATGGGCGGCTTGGGTGCATGTGGTGCTGGCGTTCGCTGCTCTCGCGATGCTTGCGCTGCGTGGCTACGACCCGTTGGCAGCGGCGGGGCGCTGGCCGAGTCTCCGCGCCGTGGTGGGCTCTGCCGTTCTCGCTCTGACCTTCTACGCCGTGCTCAGGTTCCTCGTGACCATCGTGACCGTCGTTCAAGCAGCCGACGTCTACGTGGCGCACGTCCTCAAGGATGAGGACGGAGCGAACGGCGAGGGAACCGAGGACGAAGACCACGCTGCAACGTGACCTGTCTTGGCGCGACTAGGCGCTGTGCGCGTGCGGGGCGGTCGTTGCTAAGCCGTTGCTACTACGAGGGCCGTCCTCCTCGCTCTCAAGGTCGCAACTCCTCCAATGTCCCTCATCTTGGCCGCGGCTATCGCTTCTTGGGTCTAGAATTGACGATGCTTCTTGGTCACGAAGTCGCCGAAGGTCAGCACGTCGGCGCGCACGAGGAACTCGGC
>CAZKJJ010000178.1:0-5275 GCA_964553055.1 uncultured Acidimicrobiia bacterium | reverse complement strand
CAGAACCCCTCTACGACCTCAATGCACCTCATCCCAGGCGGGTTCCGCCTCGACGGGGTCCTGGGGAGGCGGCTTCCAGACGCTGTCCCCGGTCGTCGTCGTGTCACGTTGCGGCTTCTGACCGGTAATCAGCTCGAAGGCGCGCAGCTTCTCGAGTTTACGCTCGTGGTTTGCGGTGAGGTCGTGCTCGTATAGCCCCCAGGTGATGATCTCCGCGACGGCCTCTACTCCCCGTTGCTTCCATGGCACGCTGTGGTCGCTCCATGTGGTCAATCCTTCCATGTCCATGAATCGCCGCCGGATGTCGTCGCTCAGATTCTCGTGTTCCCAGGCGTGCGCGAGCTCGTGCAGGACGATGTAGCGATGTGCGGTGCAGATCTCGATGGTGAAAGAGCTACTACGAAAGAGCCCATCGTGGGAGTCGCATCCTGCATCGGTGGGGTGGAACTCGATGACAAGTGGGGGTAGCGCCAAGCCGACTGTGTTGAATCTGTTCACGGCCCACGCAACGCCGATCCTGTCCTTCTCCGTACCGCCCAACACCGTGATGTCGTCCACTGCCGTAGTGGTCTGCGCGACGCGTTCGGGTCCGGTGTCGACGACGAGAGTGGGCCCTGCGATCACGAATGACGTTGCCAGTACGGCGACACTGATCACGCGGGATGGGCATTCCATGCCCGCACGATGAGGTAGGCCGGTTAACGAGCAGGGGGCATCACGGCTAACGGTCGCCTAAGCGCGGATTGAGGCGGTGGGGAACCCCGCTCGCTGCAGTGTCGACCTGTAGGACCGCGGCGAGCTTTTGGTGCGGTGACCAACGATAGACCCCAGGCCCCTGCGACAGCTCCACGCGCTGCCGGGGAGCATCGACCGGCGGCTGGGACGGACAGCCTGATGCACTACTGGTGCACGAAAGCGGAGGCCTCACACCGGGAGCTCCGCGAATTCTGCCGGCGGCTCCCGAGGCGTACGTGAAGGACAACAGAGCGGCCAATGCAGCTCGGGTTGCCCTGGTGTCTCTCGGGCCGGTGGGGTGCGTCCGTGACGCGACAACGGGAAGAAACCGCATTCGTCTTGACGCTGGGTGCCCCACCACCAGCCGACTCGACCGGCTGAGATCGAAGTCCTCCGCCGGATCCGCTCACATGCCTCAGAAGACGGCTGCGCCGACGACGACTCCATCGACGTATTCCACGTTGATGCGGTCTTGTCGAAGGTCCATCGTGATCGGGAAGCACTCCCTTCCGACATCCCGAAGCTCGACACCCTGCTGTGCCGCCGATTCCTTGGCCTCTTCCTCATCGAGCCCGATGTACTCGGGCGCAGGAGTCTCGGTGCCTTCTGGGATGCAGACAGGTTCCCCAGACGGCCACTGGATCAACAGGCCACCAGGACCACTGCGCAGCCTTCGACCACCTCTCCGAACGCTGCACTGTCTCCCCGTTCTTGTCTCACGCGGCTGTCATATTTATGTGTGTGGGAGAGGGGAATGTTGTCGTTGTCCAACCTCAAGGCCGCGGTGGCTGAGCTGAAAGGTTTCGAGCCGGGTGACCTCGCCGACGCTGAGCTGACCGCACTCATACGGAAGGGCCGAGCCCTGATCGACTCCTTCCAGGGCTCATGGCTCACCTGGGTGGCCGAGATGGACCGCCGCCGGGCCTACAGGGCCGAGGGCGCCACCTCGACTACTGCCTTCCTTGCTTCAGAGTGCGGCATGAGTGGAGGCGAGGCCGAGAAGGCCAAACTCGTGGGAAGGGCCCTCGAGGAGATGCCGCAGACCAAGAGAGCCCTCGCCGAAGGAAGGCTATCGATTGACAAGGCTCGGCTACTAGCCAGAGCCCAGAAGACACATGGGGACGGCTTCAGCGAGGCGGAGGGAGAGCTACTCCAAGCCGCTGAAGAAGAGACCGTCTCCGAGCTGGGGAAGCGCGTGGAGTCCTGGGGAAGGCAGTTAGACCACGAGGCAGCGCAGGCAGGATTGCTGCAGCTTCGTCACCGCCGAGGTCTTCACCTACGCCGGGATCCTTTGGGCATGGGAAGGATCGAGGCCGACGCCGATCCCGACTCTTATGAGTTGATCGCGGCCGCGATCGGCATCTTCTCGGATCCGGGAGCACTCGACCCCGATGACCACCGCACGCCACCACAGCGCCGGTTGGACGCCGTGACCGAGATCTGTCGGCGCAGCCTCGGGGGAACCGAGTCAGCGGCCGGGGACAAGGCAGCGGGTGAAAGGACAGCGGGTGACAAGACAGCGGGTGACACGGCAGTCGGCGACAAGGTAACCAGGGAGAAGCAACGCCCGAGGGCCTTCCCTCACATCAACCTCTTGGTCAGTCTCGAGGCCCTCGAGGGCCATGGTGGGACGTGTGAGCACGCCACCGGCGGCCATGTGCTGTGTGAGACAGCCAGGCGTTATAGCTGCGATGCCACCCTCTGCCGGGTGGTCATGAAAGGACCAGAGCTCTTGGACCTCGGTAGGATGACCCGCGTGATCAGTGCGGGGCTCCGGCGGGCAGTGATCCTGAGGGACCGGCACTGTCGGTGGCCCGGTTGTGACCACCCGGCCACCTGGGGAGACGTCCACCACATCATCCATTGGGCGGATGGTGGAGCCACCGCACTCCAGAACCTCTGCGTGCTCTGCCGAAGGCACCACACCGCCACCCACGAGGACGGGTTCTCGATCTCGCACGATGGCGAGGGAGGCTTGGTTTTCAGGCGACCAGATGGCTCAGCGATCGGGCGAGCCCCACCTGCGGCGGCGTGAGAGGTCCGGATGTTGGCAGGCTGTTAGCTCCATCTGCCAGCATCAGACTCGGTTCCTGTCGGAGGTGCGATGACAGCAGCCCGCCAATCCTCACAGGTGGAGCCCCGGGCTGCTGTTATCTACGACGCTTTCATGTCATACAGCCACGCTGCCGATGGGCTGCTGGCCCCGAGGTTGCAGGCAGGGCTGCAGCGGTTCGCCAAGCCTTGGTGGAGGCGGCGGGCCCTGCGCATCTTCAGAGACGAAGCCTCGCTGAGTGCGAATCCGCACCTTTGGTCTTCCATCACCGAGGCCCTGGACGAGTCGGGCTGGTTCGTGGTGCTGCTTTCGCCCGATGCTGCCGCCTCCCCGTGGGTGAACCGAGAGGTGGAGTACTGGCTCGCGGACAGGGACCCTTCGAGGATCATTCCCGTGCTCACCGAAGGGGATCTCCTGTGGAAGGACGGTGAGATTGTCTCAGATGCAGCCCCTCCTGCGCTCCGGCGAGCCTTCTCGCAAGAGCCCCGCTGGGTAGACCTGCGGTTTGCGAGATCCGACGAGCAGCTAGATCTAAAGAATCCTCAGTTTTCAGCGGCCGTCGCGGATATCGCCTCTGCGGTGCGGGGGGTCCCGAAGGACGAGCTGGCGTCCGAGGAGGTCAGGCAGCACCGTCGGACTGTTCGCACCGCCTGGGCGGCCGCCGCCTCGCTCTTCGCCTTGGCCGTCTTTGCGACAGGCGCCGCATTCCTCGCCCTCGATCGACAGGCGGAAGCCGAGAGCCAGACCGCCAGAGCAGAACAGGAAGCGGCCAGAGCCGAAGATGAGAGGCTGCGGGCGGAGGAGCAGGCCGAGATCGCCAGAACCAATGAGGAACTGGCCCGGGTGAGTGAGTCCCAAGCCCTCGACCTCGCGGCAGTCGTGGAAGCCCGCCGGCTGATCGCCACCTCATCGAATGTGCTGTCTGAGGACCCCGAGCTGTCACTGCTGCTCGGGCTCGTGGCAACAGAGGGCATCCCTGCCCATGCGACGGCAGTCAAAGCCGAAGCGGCCATCGCCCTCACCGAGGCGCTCGAGCAACATCGGCTCCTGAAGCGCTTTACCGCATCTCCGGAAGGCAACGTCGGTGTGATCTCGCCGGACGGTACGACCATCTACCACGCTCCCGAAAACGGGCTCACCTTGACTGCAACCGACGTGGCAACGGGCGACACCCTCTGGGCTCGCACGCTGGAAAGCGACACAGGGATCTGGGACGTGGAAGTCAGTCCTTCTGGGACCCAGGTAGCTCTCAGGCTGGGCCTATTTGTCTTCGCCGAGAGCGGTGAGCTCAGCACGCCGTCCCGGCTCGTGATCCTCGACTCAGGAAACGGCGATCCCGTTCTGGACATCCAGCCAGGCGACTGCCCACTGGTCAATTCGTGGCATGAGGAGTTCTCACCGGATGGGCGCCTCTTCTCCGTGTATACGGGAACGAGCGGCTGCCGCAACGACGGAAGCGCAGACTGGGTCGCCATCTACGACACGGAGAGCTGGAGCGAGATGACACGCATCGCCGCGAGTCCCGGCCGTCCGCCGCTGGCTCAAGACGTCCAAGCGTTTGCTGCCTCGGACGGCCTTGACGAGGTGGCGTTCTCGGCGGCGAATCGAATCCTCATCAGTGGTTTCTACGCCGAGTCCGCAGTGCGGTCCTTCCCTGATCTTGGTCTGGTTCGACGTATCGGTCCGACCTGGCTGATGGCGATCAGTCCTGATGGCAGCCGGTTCGTGTACGTACCTGTGAACAATCGCCACACGCGCACGTCGGATCCAGTCCTCGCTGACACGAGCTCGCAGCTCGCGGTGCTCACCTTGGACGAGGGAAGCCCAAATGCCTTGGACAACCCCGTGTCGTTCTCTCCGGATGGCAAGAAGATCGCCGTTTCTACGGACACTTACGACTACGTGTTCCTCACAGAGGCAGATGACACCTTCGGCGGCACTGTGTATGGGTCGCGGCTATTCAGAATGGCGGACGACGGTGACGGCAACCAGCACTCCTGGACTGCCGACAGCTCTCGGCTTCTCACGATGTCTCATGACCCCTCGCTGCTGCTCTGGGATGTCGACCTGGTCCCGTCCGTGCACCTGCAAGGGCTCATGGGGCTCGACTACAAAGGGCTCGTGGCTCTGGCCAGGGAGCGCATCACTCGTGGGTTCACAAAGGGAGAGTGCACCATCCACGCCGTCGACCCCTGCCCGACTCTCGAAGAGATCCGTCGCGGCTAGCAGGCGGAGCGCGCTGGCACCGACGCGGCCAACGTCCTAGCCCGTGTCCTGGCGTTGGTAATCGGCCAGAAGCTCTCGCTCTCGCATCCTCATAGGGAACAGGAAGAAGACGAGGGCGGCTCCCAGAAGGATGGCGATGATGCCTGCCACGTACGCCCAGTCGGCGCCGTCGAGGAACGACTGCTGGGCAGCAGCCGTGATCTCCGATGCGTACTGCGGGTACTGCTGCGCCACCGCCTCAGCCCCGGCGAAGGACTTCGT
>CAZKJJ010000177.1:0-5331 GCA_964553055.1 uncultured Acidimicrobiia bacterium | reverse complement strand
CCAGTCCCAGCGCCAGCTCTGCCAGATACTGTCCCACGACCGGGCCCTGTTGGAAGCCGTGCCCCGAGAACCCGGTGGCGTAGAGGAACCCCGCCGGCTCTCTCGCTGCTCCGACGATGGCGTTGTGATCGGGACTCATGGCGTAGTAGCCCCACCAGCCATCCCTGACCGGTAGCTCAGCAAGCATGGGAAGACGGGCGACTGCGTGCGGGGCCACGTCCTCCAGCGACTGTTCACGTCCTCCGAAGAGGATCCGGTCGCCCTCGCGCTGAAAGTAGAAGCCGGTGGCGAAGTCGATGGTCAGCGGCAGTTCCCTGGGTAGGGAATCCGGCGCGTCTGTCGAGAACACGAACCGCTTCTCAGGCGTGACGGGGAGTTCGACGCCCACCGAAGCCGCCAGTGGCATCGACCAGACCCCTGCGGCGCAGACGACGGTTCCAGTCGTCACCGTCCCATGCGAGGTATCCAGCCCTGCGATCTGCCCTTCGCGCGTGATCACACGGTGGGCCTGGCAGCCCTGCACGAGCGTGGCGCCGAGTCCGACCGCCCCTCGGGCGTAGCCCTGGGCGACCGCCTCGGGCGTCGCGTATCCATCGAGGCCGCAGAACGTCGCCGCTGCCAGATCGTCGACGTGTAGTTGGGGAACGATCCCTCTCGCCTCTTCGGGGCTGATCAGCACGGAGGGCACCCCCAGCCGATTCTGGAGACGTACCGACTCTGCGAACGCTGGCACATGCTCCTTTCGCAGGAGAAACAGGTACCCCCACTGCTTGAAGTCGATGTCCACTCCGAGTTCTTCTGAGAAGCGTGCCAGCCGTCCGATCGACTCGATCGCGATCGTGATGTTCAGCTCGTCTGAGAATTGCGCGCGGAACCCCCCTGCGGCCTTGCCGGTGGAACCGGCGGCGATCGTCTCGCGCTCGACCAGCACAGCGTCGGTGCATCCGAGCTTGGCGAGGTGATACAGGGTGGACGTGCCCACGATGCCACCTCCGACGATCACGACCTCCGCAGCGTCCGGCAGCGCGGCCACCCCGTGACACTAGGGCCTGCGAGGATCTGAGCCTCCTCAGCGAGGTCCTGAAGTAGCCTGGCAGCAGGACCGGTACCGCAGAACGGACTGGATTCATGACTCGCTTCATCATCTTCGGCCCTGGGCGAGCCGGAGGCGCCCTGGCCATCGGTCTGCATCGCTCGGGCCATGCCATCACTGCCGTGGTAGGCCGTGACACCGATCGCGCCATGGCGCTGGCCGAGAGGGTGGGGGCGCCCGCCCTCGAGCTCGGGGGCGATCTCCCGGCAACCGACATTCTGCTGCTGGCCGTCCGCGATGACGCCATCGAGGAGGTCGCTCACCTCCTCGCATCCAGCTCGGTACAGGCAAGGGCAGCGGTCCACGTGTCTGGACTTGCACCTGTCGAGACGCTCAGAGAGTTGGCCTCGGTGGGCCTCATGACCGGATCGTGGCACCCTCTCCAGGCGCTACCCAACCCTCAGCTGGGTGCTGACAGGCTCGAAGGATCGTGGATGGCGATCTCCACCCACTCGCACGAGTTGGCTGACGTCCTCGTAGCGGTCTCAGAGAGCCTCGGTGCCCTTCCCTTCCGCCTCGATGACGAGCTCAAGCCTCTGTATCACGCAGGCGCGGCCGCGGCGGCCAACTACGTCACGACCGTCCTGGGTCTCGCCGAGGCCCTCGCTGCTGCCGCTGGAGTGCCATTCGAGGCGGCGCGGCCGCTGGTGAGGGCCGTCGTGGACAACGTGTTCGACTACGGCTCTGAGTCAGCCCTCACAGGCCCCATAGCTCGAGGAGATCGCTCGACGGTGGCCGCGCAACTGGCGGCGATCGAGGTTCACGTCCCGCATCTCGCCGAGGACTTTCGGGCCTTCGGGCGGGCGACAGCCCGCCTCGCTGGCACGCTCGAGACGTTCGAAGACCTCCTGTGACATCCGAAGACCTGCTGCGATGAAGATCGTCGACACCTTCGCAGACGCCAGAGCGGAATCGCAGGGAATCGTGGGGTGCGTCCCAACGATGGGGTTCCTGCACGAGGGCCACCTGTCGCTGATATCCGCAGCCAGAGAGCACGTGGACACGGTCGTGGTGACGTCCTTCGTGAACCCGCTCCAATTCGGTGAGGGCGAGGACCTCGCCTCCTACCCGAGAGACCAGAGCCACGATGTGATGCTCGCCGAGGATGCGGGAGCTGATGTTCTATTCGCTCCGCCGCTCGAGGAGATGTACCCGATCCAGCCCGCAACCACGGTCGATGTCGGGGGTCTGGCCGAGCCCCTCGAAGGGAGCCACCGCCCTGGCCACTTCCGGGGCGTGGCCATCGTCGTCGCCAAGCTTCTCGGAGGCCTGCGTCCCGATTCGGCCTACTTCGGCAGGAAGGACGCCCAGCAGCTCGCCGTCGTGAGGCGCATGGTGCTGGATCTGTCACTGCCTGTGACGGTGATCGGCTGTCCCACGGTGCGCGAACACGACGGTCTGGCCCTCTCGAGCCGAAACGTGCTCTTGGGCCCCGAAGACCGGAGGCTGGCCTTGAGCTTGGTGACGGCTCTCGAAACAGCGCGCGATGCCATGAGCGAGGGAGAGCGAGACGGGTCCGCCCTGGAGGCACTGGTCGCCGCGAAGGCCTCAGGATTACACCTCGACTACGCGAGTCTGGTCGATGCTTCCGACGTCACTCCTCTCGCCACCCTCGACCGAGAGGCATTCCTGGCGGTGGCAGCCAAGATCGGCAGGACGAGGCTCATCGACAACCTGTACGTGGAGGTCTCGCCGGGAGGGGAGGCCATCCCCGACCTGGGTCGCAGGCTCGCCGGACCCAGTGTCCTCTACGGAAGGAGGTAGGAGGTGCTGCTTGCTGTCGATGTCGGGAACACGCAGACAGTGATCGGCTTGATCGAAGGAGACCACCTCCACAGGCACTGGCGGATCTCCACCGTGCGAGATCGGGCGGCAGACGAGTATCGGCTCCTGCTTCGAGGCCTCCTCGAAGACTCCGACCACACAGAGCTCACAGGTGCAGCGCTTTCGAGCGTCGTCCCGCTCGCCACGTCCGCGCTTCAGCTGCCCCTGGAGGAGCTCGCATCGGGTCCTCTGCTGATCGTGGGGCCAGGCGTGAGAACCGGCATCTCCATTCGGATCGACAACCCCCGGGAAGTCGGTGCAGACCGGGTGGTGAACGCCGTAGCTGCCTTCGACCTGTATGGGGGGCCTGCCGTCGTCGTCGACTTCGGCACGGCCACGACGTTCGACGCCCTGGGCCCCGACGGGGCCTATCTGGGTGGCGCCATCGCACCAGGACTCGAGATCGCAGTCGACGCCCTGATCGACGCCACCGCGGCGCTTCGCAGGGTGGATCTGGTGGCTCCTCGGTCTGTGATCGGAAAGGGAACCGTCGAGGCCATTCAGAGCGGGAGCATGTACGGCTACGCGGCGCTGGTCGACGGCATGGTCGAGCGGATATCAGCCGAGCTTGGTGAGGGAACGGTCGTGATCGCCACCGGCGGCCTCGCTCCGCTCCTCGTTCCGCACTGTCACACCGTGGATCACGTCGATCAGTTCCTCACGTTGAAGGGGCTGCGGCGCATCTACGACCTCAATCAGGAGCCCTCTCGGTAAGGTGCGCTCGCCATGGCTGATGACGTCCGCCAGCACGGCGGAGGGCGGGCCAGCCGCACGCTGACCGAGGACAGGGTTGCCAAGCTCGAGGCGATCCGGTCGAAGGGGATCGACCCTTACCCGATCCGATTCGAGGTCACTCACCAGGCCGCTGATCTGGCCGAGGCGTATGCCGAGCTTCCCGCGGGGTCTCACACCGAAGACAGGGTGACGGTCGCAGGTCGGATCATGGCCATGCGGGACATGGGGAAGCTGCGTTTCGGGGTCCTCCAGGACCGAACCGGGCGGATCCAGCTCTTCCTGGACGACCAGGTGCTCGGCGAGCTCTCCGGGCTGGTCGCCGAGCTCGACCTCGGAGACTGGGTCGGCGCTTCGGGAGAGGTCATGACGACCAAGCGTGGTGAGTTGTCCGTCCACGTGGACGATCTGACCCTCCTGGCCAAGTCCCTTCGCCCCCTGCCCGAGAAGTGGCACGGCCTCAAAGACGTCGAGCGCCGATCAAGGCAGCGCTACCTCGATCTCACCGTGAACCCGCAGGCCCGTTCCGTCGCCGCCAAGCGGATAGCCACTGTCGCGTCGCTGCGGCAGGCTTTCGAGGAGCGCGGTTTCTCGGAAGTCGAGACGCCGGTGTTGCACGCGACGCCCGGTGGTGCCGCAGCCCAGCCCTTCGTGACCCACCATGAGGCTCTCGACGTCGACATGTACCTGCGGATCGCGCTCGAACTCCAGCTGAAGATGCTGATCGTCGGAGGGATGGAACGGGTGTTCGAGATCGGGAGGAACTTCAGGAACGAAGGCGTCGACGCCACCCACAGTCCCGAGTTCACGATGCTGGAGGCCTACCAGGCATTCGCCGACTATCACGACATCGCCGAGCTCGTCGAACAGATCGTCTCGGAGGTCTCGGTGGCCGTCGGTGGCGGCCATGCGCTGATCTATCAGGGGAAGCCTGTCGATCTCAGCGCTCCGTTTCGTAGGGCTACCCTCGTGGATCTCGTATCGGAGTACACAGGCACGCCACTCGGCTTCGACATGCCGGAGGACGAGCTCCGATCCGAAGCGATCCGGCTTGGCGTGGAGCCGAGGCCTGGATGGGGAGCAGGGGCCATCATCTCTGCGGTGTACGAACGCCACGTGGAGCCGCGGCTCTGGCAGCCGACGCTGGTGTTCGACCATCCCAAGGAGGTTTCGCCGCTCGCCAGGACGCACCGCTCCGATCCGAATCTGGCTGAGCGATTCGAGCTCTTCATCTGTGGCATGGAGATGGCGAACGCGTTTTCGGAGCTGAACGACCCCATCGAGCAGGCCGAGCGCTTCGAAGCGCAGCTCCTGGCGAGAGCAGGAGGGGACCTCGAGGCGAACGCGGTGAACAAGGAGTTCGTGCAGGCTCTGGAGTACGGGCTGCCGCCCACGGGAGGCCTCGGCCTCGGCGTCGACCGACTGGTCATGCTGCTGACGGACCAGGCCCACATCAGAGAGGTGCAGCTGTTCCCGCATCTGCGTCCGGAGACCTGAACGACCGAGACCGTGCCGTCCCCAGGACCGGGCTCCAGCACCGGTGAGCCCTGTCCGTCCCGCGCCGGGAGGCTGCCGATGTCAGACCCTTGCTGCCTCCACCCGGTCCAGCAGGTAGGCGCCAAGCGACTTGAGCACGACCTTGGCGTCTGAGTCGGGGAGGGGCGAGATATGGTGTTCTGCCC
>CAZKJJ010000176.1:0-5352 GCA_964553055.1 uncultured Acidimicrobiia bacterium | reverse complement strand
TTGGTCATCGGTACGAAACGCGCCGCGACTGACCCATGATTGACGCGGGAGGGAAAGGCTTCAGCCGGTGTCCCGCTGCCTTAGTACGATCGCTCTCGTGGAGTACCAAGCGCTCTACCGGAAGTACCGTCCTCAGCGGTTCTCCGACATCATCGGGCAGGACCACGTGACCCGCACGCTCTCCCGCGAGGTCGAGGAGGGTCGGGTGGCGCATGCCTATCTGTTCGCGGGTCCGAGGGGAACCGGCAAGACCTCGACCGCCAGGATCCTGGCGAAAGCCCTCAACTGCCCGGACAAAGGCAAGGACTTGGAGCCATGCGGTGTCTGCTCCGTCTGTGTCGGGATCGCCGAAGCGGTCTCGATCGACGTGATCGAGCTCGATGCCGCCTCCCACAACAGCGTGGAGGACATCCGCGATCTCCGGCTTGGAGTGAGCACGGTGGCCTCAGGCGGAGGAAAGCGTGTGTTCATTCTCGACGAGGCTCATATGCTCTCGAAGGCCGCCGGCAATGCCCTGCTCAAGACCCTCGAGGAGCCGCCCGATCATGTTCACTTCGTGCTGGCCACCACCGAGCCCTACAAATTGGCCGACACCGTCCGGAGCAGGGCCCAGCGTTTCGACTTTCATCCTGTCGCCGTCGACACGATCGCCGGCTACCTGACGGACATCGCATCCAAAGAAGGGTATGTCGCAGACGAGGGGGCGCTGCTTTCGATAGCCAGACACGCGGGCGGCTCGGTCAGGGACTCGCTGAGCCTGCTCGAGCAAGTCGCGGCTCTGGGAGCGGGCAGCGTGGACGCCTCGGGCGTCAACTCAGCCTTGGGCCTGGCTGATCGCGAGGCCTTCGCGAAGTTGGGCCAGGCCATTTCGGACCAGGACGCTCAATCCGGTCTGCAGCTCGTCTCCCAACTCGCGGCGGCGGGCGTCGACCTGCGTCGGTTCGTTGCCGAGGCGATTGCGTTCTACAGAGGTGTCTTCCTGACGCACTACTCGCCAAACGTCGAAGAGATCACAGACGAAGCGGTGGACGTCGTCGAGGATTGGAAGCGCACGGCCGCCCTGCTCCCACCCGTCGAGGTGTTGAGGACCATCGACGGCCTGAGTGACGCGCTGCTGAGACTCCGCGAGGGCCGTGAGGAGCGGCTCATGGTGGAGATGGCCGTCGTCAGACTGACACGCCCTGATGTCTCCGTCGACGTGCCCTCTCTCGTCTCCCGCTTGGACAGGCTCGACGAGCTGGTCAAGAGAGCGACGAAGCCCGCGGAGCAGGTCGCGCGCTCGGCTCCCCTTCTGTCCGAGCAGCCTCCCGAAGTGAGGGAGCAGCCCGTCGAGGCGGGGGAGCAGCCCGTCGAGGCGAGGGAGCAGCCCGTCGAGGAGACAGCGTCCAGGGCCGAGGTCGAAGCGGAGCCTGAGGAGCCGGAAGAGCCGCTGCTGGAGTCCTTGGAGGTGGAACAGATCGAGGAGATCTGGCCGATGCTGTTCTCATCGGTCAGGGACGATCTCGGGCCCAGGAACCAGGCCTTCTTCCGCGAGGCGAGGCCAGGGGCGGTGAAGGGGGCCACGATCGTGCTCCACATTCCGCCCCATCTCGACTTCCACCTCGAGCAGCTGCAGTCCTCGCCCACCGTTCGGCAGACGGTGGCCAGACATGCGTCGCGGCTGCTGGGAGGGAGAGTCGAGGTACTCTTCGAGGCGGGCGACGAGCACGAATCCGAAGAGGCCGAGTCAGACGAAGCACCGGACAAGGACGCGCTCCCGGAGGCGCCTGCCGAGGCACTCGACCCTGCCCGCCTGGTGAAGGATTTGCTGGGCGCGGAGGTGGTTGAGGAGGCAGCGGCGGATCACTGACCTCGCAGGGGGGAGGGAGAGCTCAGTGATACGCTGGCTTTCATGAACCCGAAGGAGCTGCAGCATCTGCTGCACCAGGCTCAGAAGGTCCAGGAGGAGATCGCTTCTGCACAGGACGCTCTTGCGGAGCGTACGTTCGAGGGAAGTGCGGGAGGTGCGGCCGTCGTCGCCCACATGACGGGAGCCGGGGAGCTCGTCTCGGTGACGATCCGACCCGCCGTCATCGATCCAGAGGACCCTGAGCTGCTGGGCGACCTCATCGTCGCCGCGGTCAACCAGGCGCGGGCCGCAGTCCAGAAGGTGACGGAGGCTCAGCTCGGTGACCTGACGAGCGGCCTCGGCCTACCTTTCGGATGACGTACGACGGCCCGATTCAACGCCTGATCGACGAGCTCTCTCGCCTTCCTGGCATCGGGCCGAAGTCTGCCTCACGTCTCGCCTTCCACCTCTTGACCGTCGAGCCCGCAGACGCAGCCCGCCTGTCTCAGGCCATCGTCCAGATGCGCGAGGAGGTCCACCCGTGTCGGAGGTGCTTCAACGTGACGGATGCCATCGAGTGCTCGATCTGCCGTGATCCCAGACGCGATCAAGGGCTGCTCTGCGTGGTCGAGCGGCCCCAGGACATCTCCGTTCTCGAGCGTACGCAGGAGTACCGGGGCCGGTACCACGTGTTGGGAGGAGCCCTCTCCCCGATCTCAGGCGTCGGTCCCGAGCAGTTGCGGATCGCGGAGCTCTCGAGGCGTGTATCCGAGGAAGGCATCGAGGAGATCATCGTCGCCACCAATCCGACCATCGAAGGGGACACAACGGCCATGTATCTCGCCCGCGAATTCAAGCCGAGAGGCGTCAGGGTGACCAGGCTGGCCAGCGGCCTGCCCGTGGGCGGTGACCTGGACTTCGCTGACGAGCTGACCCTGGGACGGGCTCTGGCAGGAAGGCTGGAGATGTGAGCCGAACGCACGTCATCTGGGATTGGAACGGGACGCTGTTCGATGACCTCGGGATCGTGGTTGCATCGGTCAACGCGGCTATCTCCGAGGCGGGCGCGGCTCCGATAACCGTCGACCGCTACCGGTCGTCGTTCAAGAGGCCCGTTTCGATGTTCTACGAGGAGCTGTTGGCGAGGCCAGTGTCCGATGCGGAGTGGGAGCGCCTCGACTCGGCATTCCACGATCACTACGCCCAGCTGGTGCCTCGGGCAGCCCTGGCCGTCGAAGCCTTCGAGGCGCTCGAGTCGGTGGAGCGAGCAGGCGGGACGCAGTCGCTGCTCTCGATGTACCTGCACGAGGCTCTCGTCGAGCTCGTCACCGGCATGGGCGTCGACAAACACATGACCCTCGTCGACGGGCTGCAAGACGGTCTCCGAGGTGGAGAGAAGAGGGAACATCTGGAGGAGCACCTACGAGTCCTTTCAGTGGATGCGGCGAAGGCAGTGGTCATAGGCGACAGCCTCGACGACGTTGCTGCTGCCGACGCGGTGGGGGTGCGTGCCGTGCTCTACGACAGCGGCTCTGTCACCCGAGAGCGGCTCGAGTCCTCGGGCGCTCCGATCGCCACGACCCTGCTCGAGGCTGTCGAGCTGGCCCTCGACTGAATCTGGCTAGTCGATCAGGCCACTGATCTCGCGCAGTCTGGCCAAGTCGTGGCGGGACGTCATGTACCGCACGCTGCGCGTCTTGGATCGCATGATCAGCGTGTTGGTGCGGGCTCCTTCATGGAAGAACCGCACGCCATCGAGGAGCTCGCTGTCCGTGACGCCGGTGGCTGCGAAGAAGACGTTGTCGGAGTTCACGAGGTCCCGTGTCGTGAGCACGGCGTCGAGATCGAGGTCGGCATCCTTCGCATAGGCGCGGTCGCTGTCGTCGCGGGGCCACAGCTTGGCCTGGATCTCTGCCTGCATGCACGAGAGGGCGCTGGCTGCGATCACGGCCTCGGGGGATCCTCCGATCCCGAGCATGAGATCTATGCCGGTGTGCTCCTGAGCCGTGGCGATGGCACCTGCGACGTCGCCGTCGCCGATCAGGCGTACACGGGCTCCCGCAGCTCTGCAAGCGTCGATGTGAGGCTGGTTGCGCGGCCGTTTGAGGATCAGAGCCGTGAGCTCGTCGACGTCCTTCCGCACAGCCTGGGCGACGCGCTTGAGGTTGTGCTCGACGGGTGCCTCGATGTCGACCGTGCCTGCCGCTTCCGGGCCAACGGCGAGCTTGTCCATATAGACGACCGAGCCGGGGGCGTACATGGTCCCCCGCTCCGCAAGGGCGATCACAGCGATTGCTCCGAGGGCTCCTTCCGAGGTGATGGTCGTGCCGTCGACAGGGTCGACGGCAACGTCCACGGAGGGGCCGTTGCCCGTCCCGACGCGCTCACCGTTGTAGAGCATGGGGGCTTCGTCCTTCTCGCCTTCGCCGATGATGATCACGCCGTCGATGTCACACGACGAGAGAATGAGGCGCATGCCATCGACAGCCGCCTGGTCGACGGCCTCCTTGTCGCCCCGTCCCTGCCATCGCGCAGCCCCGATGGCTGCCGTCTCGGTGACTCTGGCGAGGTCGAAGGCCAGGTTGCGGTCGGGGACCTCGCTCATCCGTCTACCCGCAGTACGAGCGCGTCTCCCTGTCCTCCTCCTCCGCAGAGAGCAGCCGCTCCGAGCCCCCCACCTCGTTGCCGGAGTGCGTTGATCAGCGTGACGACCAGGCGCGCTCCGGTTGCACCCAGTGGGTGGCCCATGGCCACCGCGCCCCCATGCACGTTCACGGTGTGCGTTTCGAGGCCGAGCATCCGTGCCGACCAGATCGCCACGGCTGCGAACGCCTCATTGATCTCCACGACCTGCAGGTCGCTGACGTCGAGCTCTGCCCGCTTCAGCGCGACGCGCAGAGCCTCGGCAGGTCGCTCGTGCAGGGTTGCATCTGCACCGCCGATCTGCCCATAGGAGAGGATCTCCGCCAGGATCGGCGCGCCAGCTGCCTCCGCGGCCTCTCGGTCAGCCACCACCACCGCAGCTGCTCCGTCCGAGATCTGAGAGGCATTGCCAGCTGTGATGGTCCCTCCTTCGACGAAGGCTGGCTCGAGCGCAGCCAGGGCCTCCGCGGTCGTCTCCTCACGGATGCCCTCATCGGCCGTCACGGAGATCGGATCTCCCCGCCGCTGCGGAACCACCAAGGGAACGATCTCATCCTGGAGGACGCCCGACCGGGTCGCCGAGGCGGCCCGCTCGTGGCTCATCGAGGCCCACTCGTCCTGCTCTGTCCTTCCGATCCCCAGCTTCTCGTTGTTGAGATCTGAGGACTGGCCCATCGTGCAGTGGTCGATCGCGCACCAAAGTCCGTCGTGCAGCATCGCATCCACCAGTCGAGCATCTCCGATCCTGCCTCCCCACCTCACATCGGGAGCGATGTAGGGAGCGTTCGTCATGGACTCCATCCCACCCGCGACGATGAACTTGGCCTCGCCCAGCCGAACAGTCCTGTCAGCAGCCGCGAGTGCGGCCATCCCGGACAGGC
>CAZKJJ010000175.1:0-5382 GCA_964553055.1 uncultured Acidimicrobiia bacterium | reverse complement strand
CTCACGGTCGCCGCCCTGGCGCAGGTGTACACGGGCCGCGGTGCCTACATCCACCTGGGTGCCCTGCTCGGGACGCTCATGGCAGGCAATGTCTTCTTCGTGATCATCCCCGCCCAGAAGGGGATGGTCGACACCATCAGGCGGGGGGAACAACCAGACGCCGCGCCCGGGAGACAGGCCGCTGTTCGCTCACTCCACAACAACTACCTGACGCTTCCCGTCCTGTTCATCATGGTGTCTGCCCACTTCCCTTTCACCTACGAGCACGCCTGGAACTGGGCCATCCTCGTGGCCCTCGGGCTCATCGGGGCTTGTACCAGACACTGGTTCAACCTTCGAGGAAGGGGGCGTCGGAACGTCTGGCTCCTTCCGATGGCCGCCCTCGGCCTCATAGCCCTTGGCCTCGTGACGGCTCCTTCGCTGCGCTCTCAGCCAGGCGTCGACCGTGAGGTCGGGTTCTCGGAGGGCATCGCCATCGTGCAGGCCAGGTGTCTGCCGTGCCACTCCACTACTCCATCTCAGCCAGGGTTCATGGCACCTCCGAAGGGGGTGGTCTTCGAGACGGAGGAGCTCATCGTGGCGACCGCGCCGCTGATCAGGCATATGGCGGTCGTCACGCAGGCGATGCCGCCAGGGAACCTCACCGGCATGACCCCTGAAGAGCGGGCGGTCCTGGCAGCTTGGCTCGATCAGCACACGGAAGGGTGACCGCCTTGGCTCTCGTCACCCCGCGGAAGACGTAACCTCCCCGGTTCGTGCAGGCACCTGTCCGGTTCCTCTATGCGATCCGCCCTGGCGCATCTTCGGGTGTGCTGGGATCGGCCGTGGTCGTGGCAGCCATGTTCTCGGCCACACCCTTCTTGATTCCCGGGGTGGCGGACCGTCTCGGCGTCGCACTGGGTCTTTCGGGTCTGATGTCGACGTTCCAGGTAGGCGCTTTCGCGGTAGCGTCGCTGCTGGCAGGCCGGCTCGTGCCGCCAGGCAGGGCCTCTGTGGTGTCGGCTGGTTTGGCCGTCATCGGGGCGAACGCAGCGAGCGCGCTGGCCCCCACCTTCGTCTGGCTGCTTGCCACGCGCCTCGTCGCCGGGGGAGCTGCGGGGATCCTCACGTGGGTGGCATGGTCAGACGCCATGCAGTCCCCGGAGGCGATGCGGAGCGTCGCTTCTGTGGGCCCACTGACCACGCTGGTCACGTCCTTCGTGTTCGGCTGGATGGTCGGTGCCCTGGGAGATCAGGCCGTCTTCTTCGCTCTTGCTGTCCTGGCAGTACCTCTGCTGGTTCTCCCGGTGCGTCTCGGGGGAGCCGGCACGGTGTCGGCTGTCCGAAGCCCTTCCCGATCCAACCGGGTCCTGCTGGGCTCACTGCTCGTTCTCACCATGGCGGGGTCAGGAGTCTTCGTGTACGCGGCTGCCGCCGTTACGGAGCTGGTCGGATTCACGCTGGCCGCAGCGGCCGTGGGCTACAGCCTCAATGCGGTTGGCAGCATCGTCGCCACCCGCCTGACCGCACGTCCGGGAACGGGCGGGTACTGGCTGCTGCTGACGGGCGTGGCCGCTGGGGCTCTGCTCATCTTCGCCCACCCGGGCGTCTACTACGTCTCCATGGTGGTGTGGGGATTCGCGTTCTGGATGGGTGTGCCTGAGACGTTCCGGGCGCTCGCCGCCCGGTCGATCACTCCTGCCGAGAGGATCGGCGACGCGCAGTCTGGGATGGCGGTAGGCAGGGCGATCGGTCCTTTCCTCGGGGGACTCCTCGTGGGTACGGGCTCCTATGCCACGCTCGGTCTGGCGGCGGGGCTGAGCATGATCTCAGCCGCAGGGACGATCGCAGGCGTCGAGCGCTATCGAGCCAAGCGCCGCCGCAGCCTCACCCCATCTCATCCAACAGGTCCGCCATGATGCGGGCGCTTCGGATGCCGTAGTCGGCGTAGCAGTTGTTCATCAGCACGTGGACGACCTGGGCGTTCTCTGCCAATGCTCGTATCCGGGGCACCCACTCCGAGAGCTCTGCCGCGTCGTACTCGTAGTTGAAACGCTCCTCCGCCGTGAGGCCTTTGGCTTCCCACGTGTCGCGGTTGCGCCCGTGGAACCGCACCTGCGCCAGCCGCCCAGTGGCCGCGGCGATGGGCGGCATGGAACTGCGGAAGCCTTGGGGTCCATCGACGCTCACGTAGGCGAGTCCGTGTTCCTCCAAGAACGAGAGGGTTCCTTCCCGGTGATCCTCATCCATCCACCTTCCCTGACGGAACTCGACGGCTGTCGGATACTCGGGCACCCGCTCTGCGACCGTTGCGAGGTAGCGCCTCGAGACGGGGCTCGGATAGAAGTACGAGGGGAACTGAAACAGTACCGAGCCCAGTTTGCCTGCCGAGTGAATGGGTAGCAGCGCCGAGTTGAACCTCGAGAAGGCCTCGTCGAGCACGTCGTCTGTCAGGTCCTTGGCGTAGATGCTTCGCTTCTCCACCAGCTCCGGCTGAAGGTCGGCCCGGATATCCTTCCACAAGGCCTTCGGTGGGGTCGGATGTTGGGTGAGGAGCCTGAAGGCCTTGACGTCGAACGTGAACGAGGCAGGTGTGCGCTTGACCCAGGCGCCGGCAACGGCTTCCGAGGGAGGGGCGTAATAGGTGGCGTCCACCTCGACGATGGGGAACTGGTCCGCGTAGAAGCGAAGGCGCTCTTCCGCCGACATCTTCTCTGAGGGGTAGAAGGCGCCCGAGTCGATGAGCGTCTTGCCAGTCCACGAGCACACCCCGACCAGGATGCCCTTGCGCTCGAGCGACGCCGTCGGTGACAGGCTCATCCGGGATGTGATACCACGTTTGCCAGACCGCCTGTCGGCATACGGGCGCCTGGCCGCGTAGGATCGCCACCGCATGGCCCAGCATCCGGTCGAAGTCATCCTCGCCAGGCAATGGGCGAGCTTGGTCACGACCCCGGTCTATCTCACGGATACCGAGGGAACGCCCATCTACTGGAACGATGCGATGACGCCGCTGCTGGGAGCCTCCTTCGAGGAGTTCATCGAGCTCCCTCCGGAGCGGCTGTCTGAGCTGTTCTCGACGACCGGTCTGGACGGCGATCCGATACCGAACGACGAGCTGCCACTGCTGATCGTTCTCAATGAGGGAAGGCCCGCCCACAAGGAGATGAGAATCCGATCGCTCGACGGATCGTGGAAACGGATCGAGTCAACCGTGGTGCCGATGAGAGGCGACTCGGGAAGGACCCTCGGTGCTCTCGGTCTGCTGTGGATCGTGGACGAGTGAAGGTCACGCTCTGGGGGACTCGCGGCTCGGTCGGTCGGGCAGGGCCCGAGACGGTCATCTACGGAGGTGACACGTCGGCGGTGGAGGTGCAGAGCCGCAACGGTGACGTCGTGGTCCTCGACGGTGGATCGGGGGTGGTGAGGCTCGGGGCGGCGTTGGCGGGGACCCTGCGACGAGTCGACGTGCTCCTGACGCACCTCCACTTGGACCACATTCAGGGCCTTGGCTTCTTCGCGCCGATCTTCGATCCGCAGTGCGAGGTCCACGTCTGGGGTCCTATGTCGCAGAACATGCATCTCGGCCAGCGACTCGGGCGGTACTTCTCACCCCCGCTCTTTCCCGTGCGGCTCAGGGAGCTGCCGTCGCTGTACCTCCATGACCTGGAGCCTGGTACCTGCTGGATCGGGCCGTTTGCCATCGACGCGGACTTCGTCAGTCATCCGGGGCCAACGCTCGGCTACCGGTTGACCGAGGGCTCTTCCTCGGTCTGTTACCTGCCCGATCACGAGCCTGCGCTCGGTGTGACGACGTTCCCTGCGGGTCCCGAGTGGACCTCCGGCCACGCCCTGGCGGAAGGGGCCGACCTGCTGATTCACGACTTCCAGTACACGGATGAGGAGTACCACGAGCGCATCGGCTGGGGCCACAGCAGCTTCGAGCATGCGCTCGGGTTCTCAGAGCAGGCCGGTGTCGACACCTTGGCGACGTTCCATCATGACCCGGAGCACTCGGATGCCATGCTGCAGGCCGTCCTCATCGAGGTGATGACCAAGCGGGACCTTCCGTTTCGGCTCGTCCCAGGAACCGCAGGGGCTACATTCGAGCTCTGATCAGACTGGTGGCCTCGGCGAGGAGGCCTGGCACGTCATCGACGAGCTGATGGGCTCCGCCTTCGACGACCACGCGACCACCCACGACGACTGAGTCGACGTCTGATGCAGAGGCGCCGAAGAGGATCCTCTCCAGGTGACCGCCCCCGGGCCCTGCGGTCCGTGGGGTGTCGAGGCGGATGGACACGAAGTCGGCGAGGTAACCCGCCTCGAGCTTGCCTGCATCCCATCCCAGGGCCCGAGCCCCTCCCCATGTTGCAGCTTCGGCCAGGCGGTCTGCTCGAATCACCTGCCTCGTGCCCGTGACGAGGCGAAGGTGGAGGTCGAGCAGCCTTGCCTCTTCGAGCAGGTCGATGTAGGCGTTGCTGTCCGATCCCACAGACAGCACAGCGCCTGCGTTCGCGAGTTCCGCAGCCGGCGTCACTCCGTCTGCGAGGTCTCGTTCGGTCGTCGGACAGACACAGACGCCGACCGCTGAGGAGCCGAGGAGCTCGATGTCGGCTTCGGTGACGTGGGTGCCGTGCACGGCGGTGCCGCCGGCTTCCCAGGCGCCGCAGTCTGCGAGCAAGGCGGTTGGCGTCATGCCTGTGGCTTCAAGGCACCGCTCGTTCTCTGCCCTCTGCTCAGACACGTGCACGTGGAGCCGTCTGCCATTCTCCTTCGCCCAGAGAGCGACCGCCGAGATCGAGGCCTGGTCGACCGCCCTGACCGAGTGGATGCCTGCGCCCAGGCGCACCGTGTCGGAATCAGACAGCAGCCCCGTCCGCTCGGTCCAGGCCTCGGCGCTTCCGTCCGAGAATCGTTGCTGGGTCTCGGAGAGCGGCCGGTCGAAGTCCCCGCGCAGGTAGCAGGTGTCGATCAGTGTGATCCTGATGCCTGCGGCTTCAGCCGCCCCGAGCAGGGCCTTGCTCATCTCGTTGGGATCGGCATACCGACGACCTCGAGGTGCGTGATGCAGGTAGTGGAACTCGCCGACGCTCGTGATACCAGCAAGCGCCATCTCCGAAAACGTGGCTCTGGCCATGAGGTAGTAGCTGTCGGGGTCGAGGACGGCCGCCATCCTGTACATCTCGTCGCGCCACTCCCAGAAGTCCTCTCCTTCGGCGAGCCCCCGAAGACCACGGTGGAAGGCATGCGAGTGGGCGTTGACCAAGCCGGGAAGCACCAGGCCTTCGAGGAGCGTGGCTTCGGGAGGGCTGGCCACCCCTTCGGTGACCGAGGAGATGCGGTCCTCGCTCGTCTCGACCACGACGTCTGTTGCGAGGTGACCCAGCCAGGCGTATCGGG
>CAZKJJ010000174.1:0-5394 GCA_964553055.1 uncultured Acidimicrobiia bacterium | reverse complement strand
CCAACCGGGGCGACTACCAGAACGGCTGGGACACCGACCAGTTCCCCAACTCGGTGGACGAGCTGTCACTGGCCCTCTACGAGATCATGCGGGGAGGCGGCTTCACGACCGGAGGCTTCAACTTCGACGCCAAGCTCCGCAGGCAGAGCCTGGACCGATACGACCTGTTCCACGGTCACATCGGCGGGATCGACGCGCTGGCCAGGTCGTTGCTCGTGGCTGCGGAGATGATCTCCGACGACGAGCTGGGGCGGTTCCGAGAGGAGCGCTACGCAGGATGGGCGGACGGCTTGGGCGCCTCGCTACTCTCGGGAGAGCTCTCACTCGAGACACTGGAGGCCCGCGTGGCCTCCGGAGAGATCGACCCTCTGCCGCTCTCGGGCCGCCAAGAGCTACTGGAGAACCTGGTCAACCGCAGGATCTGGGCAGCCGACCGCGACCGCTGAGCCCGAGAGACGAAGGGACGCTACCCCCAGGACGTCTCCGTCACGGGTCGGAACGCCAGCTCCAGGATCCGGTGGGAGCGCGGACGGGTCAGCACGAAGATCACGACCTCGGCCACATCCTCGGGCGCCATCATCCCCTTCAGCTCCGGCATGTCAGGAGTGCGCCCACGACCCATGGCGAAGTCCGTGGCTACGCCGCCGGGCTCCACGTTGGTGCAACGCACCCCCTGCTCCCTGAGCTCGTGATCCAAGGCCCTGGTCAGGCCAACCTGGGCGAACTTCGAGGCCGAGTAGACGGCCTCGAGCGGAAGTCCGCGCCGGCCCGCCTCGCTGGCGACTGTCACGATGTCCGCGGCCTGACTCTGCACCAGGAAGGGCAGGGCCGCCCGCACGGCGTAGACAGCACCCTTCACGTTCACGTCGATCATCTCCTCGAGCTGCTCGATGGGGAGCTCGAGGAATGGGCCGTAGGCTCCCACCCCTGCGTTGACGATCAGAATGTCGAGGCCGCCGAACCGCTCTGCGGCCTCGCCCACCGCCGCCTCGAGTGCCGCCAGGTCCCGCACGTCGCATGGCAGGCCGAGGGCGCCGCTGATCCCCAGGTCATCGCCGCTTCGCGAGGCCAGAGCCACCTGCGCTCCCTCCCGGTCCAGGGCTTTGGCCACGGCCGCCCCGATCCCGCGACTGGCACCTGTGACGAAGGCAACCTTCCCTTCGAGTCTCCCCATCACGACCTCCTCTGCTCTGCCTCCAGGGCGGTTCAGGCTACCGAGCCTGCGACGGCCTCCTCAGTGGGTGGCGAGGATCTGTTCGATCACCCTCAGGTTGGCGACGGCGTCGTCGATCGGCACCGGGAAGGTCGAGCCCTCCAGGATCGCCCCTGCGAAGACCGTTGCCTGCACCGTGTAGGGGTCGGCGACATCGAACTCGATGGTCCGGGTGTCCGGTGCCACCGGCGGGTCGCCTCCTGCCGTGAGAAAGATGCGCGTCTTTTGGTCCGGCGGGATGTTGAAGGGGATCTCGATCTCGATCCGACCTTTGGTGCCCACGATGTGGACACGCTGGTCGGGTTCGGCTCGGATGGAGCACGTGAAGGTCGCTTGGCCCTTCTCTGGGAACTCGAGCACTGCGGAGCTGAGCGTGTCGATGCCCATGACGGAATCTCGACGCACCGAAGCCCCGACTCTCGCCGGTTCGGCACCGAAGAGCATCCGCGACAGGTTGATGCAGTAGCAGCCGACGTCCATGATGGCCCCGCCCCCGTTCTCGAGGCGGTTGCGGATGTTGGTGGGGTCGTCGTTGTAGTAGCTGAACCAGCTCTGGACGGCCTGCAGGTCCCCGATCGCTCCCTGCCTGACGAGTCGAATCGCCTCGACCCAACTGGGGTGGTGGCGGTACATGAACGCCTCCGCGAGCACGATCCCGGCCTCCTCGCAGGCATGGGCCATCTCCTGGGCCTGTGTGGCGGTCAGCGCAAGCGGCTTCTCGCAGAGAACATGCTTTCCTGCCTCGGCCGCCTTGATCGTCCACTCCGCGTGGAGGTCGTTGGGCAGTGGTAGATACACGGCGTCGACGTCGTCTGCGGCCAGCAGCGCCTCGTAGCTCCCATAGGACCCGGCGATCCCGAGCCGAGCGGCGGCCGCCGACGCCTGGTCCGCGTTCCGAGAGGCGATCGCCACAACCTCGCAGTTCTCTGCCCGCTGGATGGCGGGTACGACCTTGGTCATGCCGATATCGGCCGTGGAGATGATCCCCCAACGGATCGTGTTCATTCGTCCTCCTCCTTCGGTGGCCTGCCAGCTCCTACCACGCGCCAGCGGAACCTACCCGCTGCGAGCTGTCCCGTCGTCCTTGCGCCGGCTTCGGCACGCTGCTGCACTACGTCGACCGGATGATGAGATGTCGTGCGTGACGGGCTGCCTACCACCGAGGTCATCGACCTGGGTGACATGGAAGCGACCGTCGCGCTCGATGGGGGCCCCCGCATCCTGGGTTACGTCCGGCGAGGCGGACCGGAGCTGTTCGCCAGGCTGCCGGGCGAGGTCATAGAGCATCCCAGCGTTGGCACCTTCGCCTTTCTGGGCGGGCATCGGCTCTGGCGTGCCCCGGAGATCCCCGCCGTCACCTATGAGCCGGACGATCGCCCCGTGGTCATCGACCGGTTCGAGAGCGGCTGTCGCCTCACAGGAGCTCCCGACCGCGACGGTGTCGTCAAGGTGATCGCTCTCCGACAGCTCGGCAAGAGAACGGCCGTCGACCACACGCTTCGCAATGAGGGGATTCGAACCCTCCGCCTCGCCCCCTGGGCGATCACGATGATGGTGCCCGGCGGTACCGCAGTGCTCCCTCAGTCCTCGAAGCCGACCGACCCGGACGGCGTGCTCCCCAACCGCTCGGTAGCCCTGTGGCCATACACTGATCCTTCCGAAGCCCAGTTTCGCCAAGACGAGATTCGGATCCACGCCTCCCGGCGGCCCACCCGAACCAAGCTCGGTCAGCCAAACCGGCGAGGCTGGCTGGCCTACGTGCTCGGAGACGACGTCTTCGTCAAATGGTCACCCCTCCACGAAGACACTTTGGAGTACCCGGACTTGGGCTCATCGGTCGAGTGCTACCGGGACTCCCGCTTCCTCGAACTGGAGTCGCTCGGCCCGCTCGTGAGCCTGGAGCCCAGTCAGGCGGTCCATCATCGAGAGGTGTGGTCTCTCATGTCACTGGACGGAGCAACTCCTGACGACGTGCTCGACTCGCTTCCTGCGGAGCCCCCGGAGATGGAGACGTGAGCTACTACCTGGGCTTGGATGTGTCCACGACCGCCACCAAAGCGCTCCTCATGGACCCTGAAGGGACCGTCGTGGCGATCGGGCGCTCCGAATACGACTTCGAGACGCCAAGACCGCTGTGGTCCGAGCAGGCTCCCCGGCTGTGGTGGGAGGCCACCAAGGACGCGATCCTGGCGGCTCTCAGCACGGCAGGGGCCGGGGGCGGGTCGGTGAGGGCCGTGGGGCTCACAGGGCAGATGCACGGCCTCGTCGTTCTGGATCAGAGGGGTGAGGTTCTGCGGCCTGCGATCCTGTGGAACGACCAGCGGACGGAGGCGGAGTGCGATGAGATACGGACGCGAGTCGGCCCTCGGCGTCTGATCGAGATCACGGGAAACGACGCCCTCACCGGCTTCACCGCCCCCAAGATCCTCTGGGTTCGCAACCACGAACCCGACACGTATGCGCGTGTGTCTCATGTCCTCTTGCCGAAGGACTACGTCCGGTACCGGCTCACGGGCGCCTTCGCAACGGATCGGGCGGGAGCCTCGGGGACGCTGCTGTTCGACCTTGGAAGGCGGGACTGGTCGGGCGAGGTGCTCGAAAGGCTGGAGATCCCGAAGGATTGGCTCCCCGAGACCCACGAGGGGCCCGAGACCACCGGCGTCGTCAGCGCGGAAGCTGCGGAGAGCACAGGCCTGCTCGCAGGGACGCCCGTCGTGGCGGGAGGCGGAGATCAAGCCGCCAACGGAGTCGGGGTCGGAGCGGTGGAGCCAGGCGTGGTGGCCATGAGCGTCGGGACGAGCGGGGTTGTATTCGCATCCGCCGACCGGCCGATCATCGAGCCGGAGGCGAGGTTGCACGCGTTCTGCCACGCCGTACCGGCCACCTGGCACGTGATGGGAGTGATGCTGTCTGCCGCGGGCAGCTACCGCTGGTTCAGGGACGCCCTCGCCCCTGACCGCAGTTACGCAGAGCTGGACGAGGCTGCCCGCCGGGTCTCGCCCGGGGCCGACGGGCTGCTGTTCCTGCCATACCTCACAGGAGAGCGGACGCCCCATCCGGACCCCATGGCCCGCGGGGCGTTCGTCGGTCTGACGGTGAGGCACGGCCTGGGCCAGATGGCGAGAGCCGTCATGGAGGGCGTCGCTTTCGGGTTGCGGGACTCGGTGACGTTGATGGAAGGCATGATCGACCTGGGCGAGGTCAGGGTTTCAGGAGGAGGTGCAGCCAGCGACCTGTGGGTGAGGATCATCTCCGACGTGCTGACGAGGCCGGTCCGCGTCGTGGAAACGACCGAATCGGCTGCCCACGGCGCAGCCATCCTGGCGGCGGTCGGTGATGGCGCCTACGACTCCGTCGCCGAGGCGTGCGCAGCGGCAGTGCCGCTCGGTGCAGTCATCGAGCCCGGCGACGAATCGACCGGCTACGACAACGTGTACGCAGCGTACCGGGATCTCTACCCCCAGCTACGTGCCACGTTCCGCGCGCTTGCCACCATCGAGAGCTGATCGCGCTGCTCAGCACACAGCTCGTCTACGGTCCTCATCCGCGTCAGCCGTGCAGCTCCTCGAGCTCACTCTCGGTCACCTCTCCAGGGAGCTTCCCGATGATGATCATGGCAAGGACCTGGTCGATCGTGACGTCGTCCTTTCGGACGGTCCCGACCAGCTTTCCCTGGAGCAGCACACTGATCCGGTCCGCCAGGTCGAACACATCGTGGATGTCGTGGCTGATGAGGATGATGCCGATCCCCTCCTGCTGAAGTCGGCGGATCAGCTGCCTGACCTGCGTCTTCTCGGCCATACCGAGGGCAGCCATCGGCTCGTCCATGATGAGGATCCGCGCATTGAACTCGACGGCACGGGCGATGGCCACCGATTGACGTTGGCCACCCGACAGGAAGGTCACCGGCGTGAGGAACCGCTCGAAGTTCGGGTTGATGCGTGCCATCACCTTGCGGGTGGCGTCCTCCATGGCCGAGTCGTCCAACGTGCCCCACCTGGTCCGCAGCTCCCTGCCCAGGAACACGTTGCTCGGAGCATCGATGTTGTCTGCCAGAGCGAGGGTCTGATAGATCGTTTCGATGCCAAGATCCTTGGCGTCCCTGGGATTGGTGATCGTGACGCGTTCACCGTCGATGAGGATCACGCCGGAGTCGGCGGCATGAGCGCCGGACAGAGCCC
>CAZKJJ010000173.1:0-5416 GCA_964553055.1 uncultured Acidimicrobiia bacterium | reverse complement strand
TGCCGAAGGGGATCGTGTAGTGCTCGATGGGCACGTCGTCGCGCCCTGCCCGGTATAGCACCTTGGGCTCGGCGAAGATGACAGGGTCGGGGGACACCAGGGCGGATGCGAGCAGCCCCTTGGCGTCGTACGGCGTGGCGGGGACGACGACCACCAGGCCGGGAGCGTGGCTGAAGTAGGCCTCGGGGCTGTCGCAGTGGTGTTCGTGAGCGCCGATCCCACCCCCGTTGGGGAACCTGACGACGACGGGCAGCCCGACGTGGCCTCGGGTGCGGAACCGCATCCTCCCGAGATGGCTGATGAGTTGGTCGTAGGCGGGGTAGATGAATCCGTCGAATTGGATCTCGGCGATGGGGCGGCCCCCCGCGATCGCCATCCCTATGGCAGTTCCGACGATGCCTGATTCGTTGAGTGGCGTGTCGATCACCCGCTCGGCACCGAACTCTTCCAGGAGGCCCTCAGAGATGCGGAACACGCCTCCCGCGGCGCCGACGTCTTCTCCCAATAGGACGACGGAAGGATCGCGCAGCATCGCCTGGCGCAGCGCGGCGTTCAGGGCCTCGGCCATGGTCCACGACTGAGTCGGCCCTGGAGGACGCGGCTCGTCGTCAGACCACAGCTCCGTGTCCTCGAAGAGGGCCTCGGGCTCGCCTGCAGCTCGTTGTGCCTCGTGGAGCTGGTCGACGAGGAGGGACGGGATTCGATGGTAGGTGTGTCTGACGATGTCCTCACGAGGAGGGAGGGGTCTCCCTTCGATCGCGGTGATCGCCCGCTCGACGACCTCGTTGGCCTCTGCGGCGGCCTCCCCGTCGAGACCCTCCATCCATAGGCCCTTGGCCTCCAGGTAGGTCTTGAAGCGGTCGATCGGGTCTCTGGTCGTTCGCCACTCGTCCTCTTCTTCTGCGGAGCGGTAGAGGCGGGCGTCGTCCGCGGTGGCGTGAGGTCCGTAGCGGTAACACATGAGCTCGATCAGCGTCGGGCCGCCACCCTCCCGTGCCTTTTCGACAGCGTCTGTGGTGGCCTGGTAGGTGGCGAGGACGTCCATGCCGTCGACCCGAACTCCCTCGAAGCCGTAGGCGGACGCTTTGTCGGCGATGGTCTCGGAAGCCGTCTGCAGGTGATAGGGGACGGAGATCGCGTAGAGGTTGTTCTGGCAGACGAAAACCGTCGGTGCCTTCCATACTCCTGCGAAGTTCATCGCAGAGTGGAAGTCGTTCTCAGAGGTGGCGCCGTCTCCGAAGTAGGAGAGCGTGACGGTGTCCTTGCCTTCCCGCCGGGCCTGGTAAGCGTGGCCGACGGCGTGCGGCAGGTGGCTGGCGATGGGCACGGCGATGATCTGACAGCCGTAGCGGTAGGGATCCCAGTCTGCGTTGGGGAGGCCCCGCCAGTACGACAGGATGACCTCGGCGGGCATGCCCCTGGTCAGCTGCACGGCGTGCTCCCGGTAGGAGGGATAGATGAAGTCATGGGGGGCGGCGGCGTAGGCTGACCCGACCTGGGCTGCCTCCTGGCCTTCGAGCATGGCGTAGGTGCCGAGACGTCCCTGCCGCTGGAGGGCCAGAGCCTTCCTGTCGAAGTGGCGAGACAGCACCATCAGCCGGTACAGCTCCAGCAGCTCCTTGGGACCGAGGTCAGGCTCGGAGCCGACGACGCTTCCTTGGGGGTCGATGATCTGCAACACCGCAGAGGAGTCTGCCAGACGGCCGGGAGATCCGCCCGGCTGCGCCTACTCGGCGGCGGCGCGAAGTGGGCGACTCCCCGGCTGGCCCTGAGACGTACCGATCCTTCCTTCGCTCCAACTGAGGACGGACGTGCCCGCGTCCTGGGCAGCGGGTCCTGCCCTGGGCTTGCGAGGCACAGCTAGCCGGGAACTGTGACGACGTAGTCGCCTGAAGACGGATTCCACTCGAGACCGATCAGGCCTCGGGTCTGGGCAGCCTTGCAGAACTGGAGGAACCCCGAGTAGCCGTACTGCTTCTCCGAGAATCCGGGACTCGCCTTCTGGAGCTGGTTCTTCAGACTGGAGAGGTAGACAGGCCCATTCGAGCGATCGGCCACCACGGCCCGAAGCAGCTCGAACGCTTCCTTCTCGGCGCTTCCTTCCTCGGGCAGCGACACCCACGGGTCCCCTCGTGCAGGACCCTCGCTCAGCTCCACGAGTCCCTTGTCCGCCAGGTGCCTGAGGACTTCACCGAAGGCGCGAAAGCCGTACTCGGCTTCGTTGAACGTCGAGTCCTTGCGGAGAAGAGCCCGCTTGAGGCTGGAGGCGAGCACTGAACCGTCGGAGGTCCGCTGCAGCCCGACTACCGTCTTCGTGATCAGCACAGCCAGGTCATCGAGGTCGCCGGCCTCTTCCTGGGCCGCCGGTGATGCTTCGGTCGCTGCAGGCTCCTGCTGGTCTTCGGCAGTCGTGGCTGCTTCCACGCCCTCGAGCCGCTCGTAGAAGAGGAATTCGTCGCAGGCGGCGGGGAGCAGCGGCGAGGTCGACTCCTTGATGCCGACCCCGATCACGCGCTTGTTGAGCTCGCGCAGCTTGTGGACCAGGGGTGTGAAGTCGCTGTCTCCGCTGCAGATCACGAACGTCGTCACGTAGTCCCGCTCGAATGCCAACTCCAGGGCGTCCACCGCCAGCTTGATGTCGGCGGCGTTCTTGCGTGCCAAGCCCATCCGCTGAGGGATCTCGATCAACTCGACGTGGCCGCGGGTGAGCATGCGCCGGTCCTCTTCGAACAGCGACCAGTCGGCGTATGCCCGGCGCGCCACGACCCTGCCACGCTCCGCCAAGGCGTCGCTGATGGGCTGGAGGTCGAACCTGGCGCCTCCGAGACTCTCGCGGGCACCGATGGCCAGGTTCTCGTAGTCGAGGAACACCGCGATGCGCTCCTCTTGGCCTTCTGGCATGGGGCCAGCGTAACGAAAAGAAGCTTCCGGGCTACCAGCCGGGAGCGGGGAAGACGTGCACGGTCACCCAGTGGCCCTGGGCGGAGCACTTGGGGGACTTGGAGTTGGGCGGGCAGTTACCTCCACTCCCGCCTTCCTCGCTACCCGAGGCGCCTGCCTCGTCTTCCCAGTGGCTGTAGATGTCCGCCAACTGAGCGTCATCGTGCGAGTTGGAGGTCGTGTAGTCACCGAGGGTGCCAGAAGAGTCGTTCATACAGGAATTCCCTGTCGTGTGGTCCAGGCCGATCACGTGGCCGATCTCCTGGCAGAGGACGTGGAGCCACTCGTTCGTCCCGAGATCGGGGTGGCCGACGTAGTTGGCGTTGAGCGTGACCTTGCCCTTGGTGATGTGGCCACCATCGAGGAAGACCTGGGCCAACCCGAGCCATTGGATGGAGCCCCCCTTCAGCTCCACCGAGATGTCGCCCTTGTTGGAAGAGACGACCTGGAGGACCAGTGTGTCGGCGGGAAGAGCCCCTTGCCAGTCGGCGACGGCCGCCGGGACGGACACGCCCTGGATCGCGGATCCCATCTTGTCGGCCACCGTGACCGACGAGTCCCTGCCTTCCCAGTGGTAGCCGCCCCACGAGTGGCTGCCGAATGCCACAGCTGGGACCATTAGCGCGAACGCTGCTGCTATCGCTCCGACAGTGCTGAGTCGCCGCATCCCGGCGATCAAGGTAGTCCCTCTCCGCGCCTACGTCGATACCCAATCGGTTGTGCGACGAGCTACCTAGTCAGTCGACCGCTCACAGAATCTCTCCGGGCTTCGCGCTCCTCTGCTGGCAGACTCGAGCTCCGCCACGCTCGGCAGCAGCCTCGTCCTGGTGGCCCGGGAGAGGAGATGGAGATGACGAGAAGGAGACTGACCCGCCAGACGATGGTTCACCAGCCTCGCCACTAGGTGGTCGGTCATGTGCAGGAGATGACCTCGTTCGGCGATCGCATCTACGCGGTGGGGGCCCAAGCCACTCCCGGTGGCAGAGCCTTCGAAGGATGGGTGGCGTTTTCGAGTGGGACCCGGCCGCAGCGGGCTAGCAGGTTGCGGGCCGCCGAGGGGATCGGCTACTGGGGCCGCATCTCCGGCCCTCTCGGTAGGCTCCGGTGGTGCTCCGGTTCCGCCCCGAGATCGCCTCGATGCACCGCTACCGGCCGGGGCGCCCGCTCGAAGAGGTCGCCAGGGAAGCCGGGCTCGAGCCGGTCGAGGTCGCCAAGCTCGCCTCCAACGAGAGCCCACTGCCTCCCTTCCCCGAAGTTCAGGAGGCGATCGAACAGGCGATGGCGACCGTCAACCGGTACCCAGACGACGACTCTGCCCAGCTTCGTGAGGCCCTGGCCCGGCACTTGGACGTGCCCAGCGAATACGTGTGGGTGGGGGCCGGGAGCACTGAGCTGATCGCCGATGTGGCCCTGGCGCTCGGTGGGCCTGGCACGTCTGCCGTGTTCGGTAGTCCCTCCTTCGTCATGTATGACATGGCCGCTCGGATGGCCTCTATGCGACCCGAGGCGGTGCCGCTCGACGCCTGGACGCTCGACCTGGAAGCCATGGTCGGCCGCCTCGGTGCAGACACGTCGGTGGTGTTCGTCTGCAACCCGAACAACCCCACCGGCACGTACCTCGACCGCGGAGTGCTCGAAGCCTTCGTCAGGGCCATCCCGGATGATCGGCTGATCGTGGTCGACGAGGCCTACTTCGAGTACGCCACGGCTGCCGACTACGCCACCGCCCTGCCGCTGGCCTTGGAGCTGCCCAACGTCCTCGTCGCCAGGACCTTCTCCAAGGTCTACGGGCTGGCAGGCCTGCGCGTGGGCTACGCCGTCGGCGATCCAGACACGCTTGCCGCCCTCAGACCTGCCCAGCTTCCGTTCACCGTCAGCACCGTCGCCGCCGTGGCGGCATCGGCATCACTCGGGCACCAGGACCAAGTGACGGAGCGGGTCAGACGCAACACGGAGGGGAGGGAGTTCCTGGAGGCGGCTTTCGAAGCACAGGCAGTGCCCTACGTTCCCAGCCAGGCCAACTTCGTGTGGTGCAGACCGTCGATCGACTCTGAGCAGGCTGCCCGCCACTTCGAGGAGCTAGGGGTGATCGTCCGTCCTTTCTCGGGCGGTTGGCAGCGCGTGACGGTGGGCAGCCGCGACGAAAACGCCCTCTTCGTCACGGCGCTGGAGTCGCTGCTGGCGCAGGCCGCCCGACCTCAGCCGGGCATTGCACGTCCAGACGTTCGTTAGCATCTCGAGCATGCAGACCTGGACGTTGATGGAAGACTTCGAGGTCTTCCTCGACGCAGGCGGGATCGTCGAGCCGGTCGACGACATGCCGCCCGAATACCGCGAAGAGGTCTTCCGGTTCATCGAGCTGCACGCCAACTCCGAGCTCATGGGAGGGCTCACGGAGCGGGACTTCATCCCCAGGTCGCCGGGCATGCACCGCAAGCTGGCAACGCTCTCCAAGACGCAGGACGAGATCGGCCGC
>CAZKJJ010000172.1:0-5452 GCA_964553055.1 uncultured Acidimicrobiia bacterium | reverse complement strand
CGAGTACCCGGCTCGCAGCGAGGTGGCGATCAGCGTCAGCGTGTCTGGGAGCTGATTCTCGAACTTCTGCTTCTCCCTGCGACCGAAGTACTTGATCAGCGCGAAGATGCCCATGACCCCGACCACGAAGGCGACCAGCGTCCACACGAGGCTCTGCGTGAGGACGCCGGCCACGACACCGGCCATCACGCTGATCCCGAGGGCTGCCGCCAGCGCCTCGCCCGGCCTGAGGGCGATGTCCGCCTGCTCGAGCGCCGAGTTGATGCCGCTCAGCAGGCCTTGGCTGCGGGCGACCTCCTCTGCCCTCTCCGTGAACATCTTGAGGAAGCCGAGCCTCGCCGCCAGACCCTTCTTCTCGTCGTCTTCGCCCCTGCCCCTTCCGTAGGCCTGGAGCCTGTCGCGGAAGGTGGACGAGGCGTCATCGGATTGCGGCCTGACCAGGATGAGGACGAACACGGCGGTGGCGATCACCACGGCCGCGGTTCCTGCCAGCCTGAGCAGGCTCAGGTCGACAGGGGCAGACGAGGACACCGTGAACGGCGTCGGCTCAGGGAACGTCGCAGGTGCCACATCGGGACTCGTGTACCCGACGGGGATGAATCCAGGCACCTCGACGACGTCGCGGTCAGTCAGCGACCCGTACGAGACACTGACTGTGAGATCCCCTGCCTGCTGCTGCGACGCCTCCCACCGCACGACCAGCGTGTTGTCGAGCTCTTGCTGGATCTGGCCGTAGAGGGCACTCAGCTCGGCAGGGTCGGTCGTCGTCAGCAGGTCCTCGCTGGTCGAGACGAGCTGCTCGAGGGGCGCGAGGTTGAACTCCTCGGACTGGAGCGCCACTGCGAAGGTCCTCACCTGGCGGTCCTCGAGTGCCTGCTGGGCTTCCTCCAGGGTGGCGACGCTGTCCGTGTCGTTGCCGTCCGTCAGCAGGATCACGTTCCTCTGCAGCCGCTCGGCATCCCCCGAGTACATGGCGGCAGAGAGCGCAACCGCGTCGTAGAGCGCCGTGCCCCCTGACGCCTGTAACTCGTCGATCCTTTGCAGGAGCGTCCCCTGCGAGGTCGTGAAGCTCGTGCGGATCTCGGCGGTGTCGCTGAAGGCAACCAGCGCGATGTAGTCCTGGTCACGCTTCTGAGACACGAAGCTGCGGGCCGCAGTCTTGGCCTCCTCGAGCGGTGGCCCTGCCATCGATCCTGAAACATCGATGGTCAGGACGATGCCAACCGGCAGCGAGGTCTCCGAGACCCGTTCCACGACCGGATCGGCAACTGGCTCGCCGTTCTCTGTGACGGCTAGCTGGTCGAGGTCGACCGAAGGCAGGTTGCGCAGCTCGACAACCGTCTGCATCGTCGGATACCTGAGTGTGATCACATCCGTTATCTCGAGCTCGCCTGCAGCCTGCTGGGCGAGCGCAGGCAGGCTGCCCCCGAGGAGCAGCAGCGCTGAGGCAGCGAAGAGCCCGAGAGCACGTCTCATCGGCTGACGCCCGAGAATTGGTCACCCCTCCTGGCGAACGGCTCCGGCTTGAACAGATCCGCGGGGAGCTTGAACCCCTGGTCCGCCAGCTTCTCGCTGAACGTCGGCCTGATGCCGGTGGCCTTCAGGCGGCCCTTGTAGCGGCCGTCCTCGTCGACTCCCATGCCGAAGTCGAACAGGAAGAGGTCCTGAAGGGTGATGACGTCGCCTTCCATGCCCTCGACCTCGGTGACGTGCGTCACCCGCCGCGTTCCGTCGCGGAGGCGCGAGAGGTGCACGATGAGATCGACCGCAGAAGCGATCTGCTCCCTGATCGCTCGCACGGGAAGATCGAATCCTGCCATCAGCACCATCGTCTCGACCCTGGAGAGGGTGTCCCGAGGCGAGTTGGAGTGGATGGTCGTGAGGGATCCGTCGTGGCCCGTGTTCATCGCCTGCAGCATGTCGAGCGCCTCACCGCCGCGTGCCTCACCGACGACGATGCGGTCAGGGCGCATACGCAGAGAGTTCCTGACCAGGTCCCGGATCGTGATCTCCCCCCGGCCTTCGAGGTTCGGAGGCCTCGCCTCGAGGCTGAGGACGTGCTGCTGGTGGAGCTGGAGCTCCGCAGCGTCCTCGATCGTGACGATGCGCTCGTCGCCCGGCAGGTATCCGGAGAGCACGTTCAGCGTCGTGGTCTTCCCTGTGCCGGTTCCACCGCTCACGATGACGTTGAGGCGGCCCTTCACGCACTGTCTGAGGAAGTCAGCAACCGACTGCGTGATCGTCCCGTACGTGATCAAGTCCTGCTCTGTCAGCGGATCCACCGCGAACTTCCGAATCGTCAGGAAGGGCCCACCGATGGCGAGCGGGTGGACGATGGCGTTGACGCGGGAGCCGTCGGGAAGCCTGGCGTCCACCATCGGAGTCGACTCGTCGACCCGTCTGCCGACCTGCCCTACGATTTTGTCGATGATCCGCCGGAGGTGCGTCCCGTCCACGAACCTGGCCTGTGCGAGCTCGATCCTGCCGAAGCGCTCGACAAAGACCTGGTGTGGTCCGTTCACCATGACCTCCGTCACCTCTGGATCGTTCAGGAGAGGGTCGATGGGGCCGTAGCCGAGTACGTCTGAGGCGATCTCGGAGATGAGCTCTGTTCGGTCTGCCCTGCTGAGAGGGAGGTTCTGCTCCTGGTCGAGGGCCCACTCCAACATCTCGAGCACCCGGAGCCGCAGCTCGGCGTCGCTCATCTGACGGTCGTACAGCGTCGGTCCTAGCTCCTCGACGACCTTGAAGTGCAGCCTCCCCCGCAGCTCGCGGAACATGCCGTCCCGCTGGCTGTCGAGGCTCACCTCCGCGGCCTTGGCCGCTGCAACTCGTTCTGAAAGTGACGCCATGTTTCGGACCTTCCCTGACTTGATGGTGCCGCTACTTGCGGCGCCCAATTCCCTTCTTCTGACTTACTCTCGGTTTCTCGGCCTCCACCAGCTCAGCGATGGAGGCGAATGCCCTCGCTACGCTCGAGCGCGGGGCTGACTCGACGACCGGCCTGCCCGAGTTCACGGACGCGGGAACCAGCCCGTCGGAAGGTATCGTCGCTGCGATCTTCATCTTGAGGGAACGCTCGATCTCACGGTCATCCAGCTTGTTCTTGGCGTTCCCTCGGTTGAGGACGACCTGGATCTTCGAGGAAGGGAACTTGAGCAGCCGCAGCGTCTCCAGGGCCAGCTTGGCGTTCTTCACGCTCGGCAGGTCCATGTCGACGACCAGCAGGACGTGATCGGCGCGCTCGAGCAGCGACAGCAGCAACTCGTCGAGCAGGGATGCCGTGTCGATGACGACGTACTCGAACATGTGCTTGAGCATCTGGGTGACCTCGGACATCGCTGCTGTCGAGATCTCGTCCGCGAACGCCGGTTCGAGCGGAGCCGCCAACACGTGGATGCCGCTCTTGTGCTCGGTGAGGAGGCTGGCCAGGAGGGCCTCGTCGAGCCGATGCAACTCCTGGGCTGCGTTGACGATCGTCAACTTCGGCTCCAGCTGAAGGACCAGGCACACATCGCCGAATTGGAGGTCGGCGTCGACGACGACGACCTTCTCAGGGTCGTGGCGCTCGGCGAGCAGCAACGCCAGATTCGTGGCGATGACCGTTTTGCCGCTTCCGCCTTTGGCGGACATGACCGTGATCACCTTGGCCTCCCGCGGCGCCTCCGCATAGGGCTCTACCGGAGCCGCGGGAGCGGATCTAGAAGGCCTTCGTTCCAGCTCGGCGAGGGTCTCCTCCAGCTTCTCCACGGTCAGCGGAGTCTCTATGACGTCGCGCAACCCCACCCTGAGTGCCCCCTTCAAGAGCGTCGCGTTGAGGGACTCGGCGGCCAGGACGGCGGACAGCCCCGAGTCGACGTCGAGCAGGTCGGCGGCTGCCGCCAGCCCCTTCTCGTGGGCGTACGAGGGGCCAAGGATGACGAGGTCGACGCCTCCCTCTGTGACCATCCGCTCCACATCGGCCAGTGAGGACACAGTCAGTACGGACCCGTCGAAGGCCGTCTTGGCCTCATCGAGGAAGGCGTCTTCGTCGTCGACGACGACGATGCCGGTCTCGGTCAGGTCAACGTCGCTCAATCTCACTCCTCGAAGAGGGTCTCTCGGGTCACGCCCTCGGTTGGCACCGCGGTGAAGTCCTCGGGGACCAGCGTCAGCCAGACACTTCCTTGCTCGTAAGAGAAGACGAGGCGCTCGGCTTCCTCGGCCCCGACCTCGAGCGTGATGATGTCCCTTCGCTCATCGACATGCTCCTCGCCGACGGGTGCGTCGACATCGACCGGTGCGGGAGTCTCCTCGTCAGGTCGGATCTCCTGGCCGACCGCGAGCACCGGCAGGCCCTGCAGCACGAACCGGGTGAGGGTGATCTCGGGCGGTGCCTGCGGCTCCTCTCCAGGGGCCAGCGTCGTCGCTACGGGGATGCCCGTGGGAATCTCCTCCTCCGACGGCTCCTCGGGGATGGCAACGGTGACGATGACGTTGATCCTGTCGCCTGGGTTGATGAAGCCGTTGAGACCCCGTTCTGCAGAGGCGGCGATGGTGATCGCCTGCTTGCCCTCAGAGATGGCGTCTGCCAGCGGCTTCACCTGCACGGCCGCGGAGACGAACTGGTCTCTCGTGATCACTTGATTGCCGGAGATCGGTCCGGCGGCCACTTTGCCTGTCAGGAAGGCTTGGAGCTCCTGTTCGGTGGCGATCGCGTTGTCGGGCCTGTCCTCGGTCGCGATCGTGTCCGCATACATCGAAGGGGGCGTGGCGGTCAGCTGGCTCAGCAACAGGTCGCCAGAAGTGCCCTCGGCGATCGTGGCATTGGCCTTGAAGACGGGGACCAGCTCCTGACCCGCCTTGATGTCCTCTTCGACGTTGCTCAGGAACACCCAGACCGCGGCACCCGCAACGCCTGCCAGCACGAGAGCAACGATCAGAACCAGTGTTCGCTTGCCCATACAGAAACTCCTTCGTCCCTAGAGGTGCGACTGTTTAGCCATTTGCGGGAGGCGCGAGGACACCCCGAGAAGGAAATACTGAGTCGCCCTACCTTGTCCATATGAAGCTAGCCCACTCCGCCGTTCCCAACGTGCTTTTCCGCGCGCAACAAGGTACGGAGTCAGACTTCGCCCTACCCGCCCCGGGCTGCACCGGGAACGCGGCCAGGCTGCCACACATCAGAGCGGTGTCAAGCGATAGGAAGGCTCAGCGCCTGCCGATGCCCCGTTCTTTGAGCTCCTGGAGGATCGCCTCGAGGGAGGCGTCGACGCTCACGGCTGGCTCGCGCTCGGGTTCGGGCTCTTCCCGCTGGAACTCGCGTACTTCCTTCTTCCTGCGCTCCCGCATCGCCTCCCTGTCGACCCACTCCGGGAGGGCCTGCTTGATCGAGAGGCTGACCCTTCTTCGCTCCTCGTCCATCTCGGTGACTCGAACCCGGACTGATTGCCCGACGGAGAGCTCGAGCTCG
>CAZKJJ010000171.1:0-5473 GCA_964553055.1 uncultured Acidimicrobiia bacterium | reverse complement strand
GAAGGGGGTACCGGAGCAGCGCGAGCTCCACCTGTCTGCGACCTTCCTTGCTCACGGCATGCTGCGCAAAGATGTCGAGTATCAAGGCAACACGGTCGACCACGTCGCAGCGAAACAGGTCTTGGAGGTTGCGCTGCTGTGCGGGTGACAGATCGTGGTCGAACACGACGACGTCGACATCGAGCGCCTGAGTCTCCTGCGCGAGCTCCCTGGCCTTCCCGCTTCCGATCAGGGTCGCCGGATCGAGTCCGCCGCGGACGCGGACGATCTCCTCACCGACCGCCATGGAGCCCGCGGTATCCACGAGCCGTTCGAGCTCGACCATAGAGCGGTCATCCTCCGTGCCATGGCGTCCCTTGACGACACCGACGAGGAACGCTCTTTGCCTGGCGACCTCGAGGTCGGTGACGGTCGCGGTCAGGCGTCTCCTCGAACGACCGTGTCCTGTCTCTGCTGTCATGAGGCTTCTCCTGTGCCACTGTACGAGACCCGGTGGCGGTCTCGGCTCGATTTGTGGCCATTCGAGGTTGCAGGATGCTATTCGCGCTCATAGTGTTCGGGGCGGGCAAGCGGGTGCGAAGGGGGACGTTCCGTGGAGGCGACACCGGGGTTCGGAACCTGGGGTGTGTGGCCCGTTCTCGGGGCGGCGGCCGGGGTCTTGTTCCTCAACTTGTTCGTGCTCGGCTTCGTCCTGTTCCTGCTCATCCAGGTTCTCATGTTGGAGCGGCCGAGATGGCGGCCATGGCGCTGGACGACGCCATGGATGTTCCCGAGGTAGTGGCGCGAGGACTGAGGGGTGGCGCCTCTGCCGGGCCCCAGGTGGCTCCTAGAGGTACACGCCGCCTTCGCCGTCGACGGTGGCCTTCTCCTCGGCGATGATCTGGGACTCGCGCACGGCCACGACGACACGCCCGGTCTCGGGCCAGAGGAAGCGCCAAGAGCCGGAGGGAACGGCCCAGAATCGTCTTCCGGTGTGAACGTCGACGAGGGTCAGCGCATCGCTCGTCTTCTCGGTGCCGACAGGGACGACCAGGCCTGAGCGGGTGTTCGTCTCGTCAGGCAGGTGGCCGACCCTCCACCCTGACATCACCCGGAAGTCGCCGTCACCGTTGGGAAGGGGTGTCGCCATCACCTCCCAATATGGCACATTCGCCAGCCAAGTGGGGCAACTCGCAGATCACCTTGACGAACCGTTAGCCTCCGACGAGACATGCGACTGATGCGGGCCGTGGCCATCGCCGCGGTGGTGGTCACGACGCTTCTCTCCTCGAATGCGGGAGCGGAGACGGTCGAGGACGCCATCGACGATGTCGATGACGCGCAACAAGCCGTAGGGGAGGCCTCGAGCGACAGGGCCCGCCTGCAGCGTGCCATCTCCGACCTCTCCGCCAGCCGGAACCAGACACTCGACCGTCTACTGACCACGTTGAGTGAGTACGAGCTCCGGAACGCGGAGCTCGAGGAGACGACCTACATGGTCACCAACCTCCGTGACCGCTTGCTCTCAGCAGAGGAGCAGGTGAGTCGGTTGAGAGCCTCCGTCCAGGACCGGGCAGTGAGGGCCTACATGCGGGGCGCCTTCGAGACCAACACCGTTCTCTGGTCGGCAGGCACGTTCCAGGAGGCTGCCATCCTGATCCAAGCCGTCGAGCGCACCGCCGAGCGGGACGGCGACTCTCTGGGCAACCTCGCCGCGACTCGGGTCCTGCTCGTGGATCTCCGGGACGAATTCGAGACGGAAAGGGTACGGCTGCTCGAGCTGCGGGACCAGCTCGGCTCCCTCGCAGACGAGCTCGAGAGCCGGTTCGCGGCCACGGACGCCGCCCTCGGCCAGGCATACCGCGACTTGGATGGCGCGGACAGCCGCTACCAAGCGGCTCTCTCCGACCTGGAGACCGCTCAGCGCAAACTGTCGACGTTCCGAGGAGCAGGCCAGTGGCGTCCCATCGTCGAGCGCTACTTCCGTCCCTCGCTCGTGGAGGATGCTCTTTGGGTCATGCAGTGTGAGAGCAGGGGGAATCCTGACGCCACCAATCCAGTGAGCAACGCGGCAGGTCTCTACCAATTCCTTCCAGGCACGTGGACGTATGCGAGTGCAGCTGCGGGGTTTGCCGGGGCCAGCCGCTACGACCCGGAAGCCAACATCGCCACGGCTGCGTGGCTGGCGCATCGCTACCAGGACCGTGGTGCGAGCCCGTGGAGCCCCTGGAGCTGTAGGCCCTAGGTCTGAGGGGTCCGCTGCCATGTTCGGTTCTGATGCAGACTCGAACGGGGCGTGCCCTTCCTGGGGCCGTGTGTCGGGCATGGCGAATCCCGCAGAGGCTGTCTCCCCTGATTATCGGCTCCGGTGTCGAGCCGATTCGGGGCAGAGCCCGTTCAGTCGATCAGCTTGGCGTCTGTCTCCCGGAGACGCTGGGAAAGGCCCTGGAGTATCTTGCGAGCGAGTCCGGGCACATCGTCGAGCAGCTGGCTGAAGTCGCTTCGGTGCATGACCAGCAACACCGAGTCCTCGTCGAGGGTGACGGTGGCGGACCTGGGTTGCCCGTCGAGCAGGGCCATCTCGCCGACGAAGTCCCCAGCCCTGCGGGAGGTCAGCTTCTGCCCATCGCGGGTGATCGTGGCACTTCCTGACACGATCACGAACATCTCGTTCCCGAGGTCGCCCTGTCTGGCGAGCACGGTCCCTGCTTGGCGCGAGATCTCATCAGTGTGCCTGGCGATCTCGGTGAGCTGCTTCGAGGAGAGGTTGGCGAACAGGGGTATCTGCTTCAGGAGGTCGATCTTGTCGGAACGGCGACGCAACGCGATGAGCCCTCCCTTGGTGGCGTCGCGCATTCTATGTCAGAGCCCTCAGCTGCACTGACCGAACCAGGCCATGCTGTCGCCTTCCAACCCGAAGAGGGCGACATCGTCGTATTCCTGATCACCGATCGAGAACGCCACCGGTACTTCGTAGGTCTGGACGGCCGACTGCCCGAGCGCGCGCAGCACGGGACCCACGGCCGGTCCCGTCTGCCGGTAGTTCTCGAGCGAGAGGATGTCCCGCTCGACGAAGCCACGGCAGGCTTCCTCACCGTAGACCTCGAGCACGGCCCTGTGAAGGTGGTCGAGCAGGAACGCGGTGTCGTGGGTGTCGATCGCCACCCGAAACGAGACGATGAACGCATCGATCGACGGGATGGGCCTCCCGGAGGTCGTGGCCGGGGCTGCCTCATCGGGGGGTCGCCCAGAGGGCTCGTCGGTGAGCGCCAACACAGCGACGCTGACCGCTCCGGCAGCAGCGAGCGCTCCGAGTGCCCACCAGGCGGTTCGCATGATCTTGACGCGGATGCGGGAATCCTACGGGCAGGGGTGTTTCGGGTCGGCAGGCGTCCGAGCGTGGGTGACCGGTAGCCTGGTGGTCGGAGGCGTCCGGACGCCTGGTGGGTCCCGCGGTCTTCAAAACCGTTGAGGGGGCGACAAGCTCCCTGGCGGGTTCGATTCCCGTCCGCCTCCGCTCCATCACCGTTTCCTGTCAATCCCAGCCTCGCTATACGGGGGCTCGATTGACAGGAAACCAGTACTCCGAGCGCGGGAGTCGGTCTGGCTATGGTGCCTCCGTGGAGACGTGGGACGCCATCCGAGCCAGACGCAACGTGCGGGCGTTCACCGACGTGCCGGTTTCCGTCGAGCATCTCGAGGCGATCGCAGAGGCAGGAAGACGAGCGCCCTCCTCGCGAAACGGGCAGCCGTGGGACTTCATCGTCTGCACAGACTCTGAGCAGCTGCAACGGCTGGCGCTGGTGTGGAGGGGAGCCGGGCATGTTGCAGGCGCCGCCGCAGCGTTCGCCCTCATCGCCCCCGAGGTCGAGGACGCCCACGTCAGGGAAGTGATCCAGTACGACCTCGGTCAGGTGACCATGAGCATGGCCCTCGTAGCAGCCGATCTGGGAATCGGCAGCGGCCATGCCGCGGTCGCGGACCAAGAGCTGGCGCAGGCCATCCTCGGCTTCCCTGACGGCCGATTCTGTGCATGGCTGCTTGCCGTTGGTTATCCGAGCGACCGGCCGCTCGCTCCGATCGGCCGTCCCAACCGTAGGCCGACGCCCGACGTCGTTCACTGGGATCGGTGGTGAGGATGGGTCTGCACGCCAGGCGGTAGCTGCGAGAACCGCGACCGTTCCATGCTCGACCCTGACGCTGCTGGCTAGTGTGCGAAGGGCACGTAGGGGTGACGATGGCGCAGTCAGAGACGGCGAAGCGTCTGGCCGAAGTCCCGCTCTTCGCCGACCTCACACAGCGACAAGTCAATCGCGTCGCCAAGGTTGCGCACGAGTCCGGGTATCAGGCAGGCGATGTGCTCATGAAGGAGCGCGCCCTGGGCCAGAAGCTGATCCTGATCGTGAGCGGACAGGCTTCCGTCACGTCAGATGGCAGGAAGATCGCGACGGTTGGGCCCGGCGATGCGGTGGGTGAGATGTCGCTCATCGACTCTCGTCCGCGGTCGGCCTCCGTGATCGCAGACACAGCTCTCGAGACGATCGTCATCTTCAGGAGCGACTTCCGAAAGGTGCTGGAGGAGATGCCTGCTGTTTGGGAGCGTCTTCTCGTCGCTCAGACGGCCAGGCTGCGCGCCGCCGACAAGGCGCTGGAGGCACGCGGCTGAGCAGGCGGAGAGCGGGTCGCCTCAGGCGACCCTGTACACCTGATCGTTCTGTCTGGCCTTCGTCGCTACCTTTATCCCCACGTGGTCGCCGGCTCCCGCCGACTCGACGGACTCGTGCTCGATCTGCATCGAATCGACCTGCTGCGTGAAATCTGACGTGTGTCCGACGATGCGAACCGTGTCGCCTATCCGTAACTCACCGGTGAGCACGATGGCGGCGACCTGCGCGTTCGTGAAGTAGTGAGACACCGTCCCGATGAGCTGCTCAGGCATAACGCTCTCCTCGCTGGGTACCAGCCATTCTCGCGGACGCGTCAGGCAGGGTGCGCTCAGGAAGAGGCACTGAAGGTCAGGTTTCCACCGGGATACTCGATCTCCAGCTCGTCTGCTGTCATGTGGAACGTCTCGGCCTGCTGAAGGGCCGAGAAGTAGGCAGACTCTTGCTGGTCGAGCGCCTCGCCGCATGCCATCCGCGTGGCACCGAGCGGACCGAAGGTGATCGAGCTCCCATCCGTCTCGTAGGATCCGAAGTACTCGTTGCAGCCGCCCGAGCCACGCGCTTCAGAGTTTGTGAAGTTCAGCGTCACGCTCGAACCCGTGACGATCGTCCGATCGGACATGGACATCAGGTCCCAGGAGGTTCCCTCGAGGTTCTGCGAGCCACCGCAGGCTGCGGCGAGCCCAACGATGGTGATGAGGATCAGCGCTGCTCGCATTCCGGCGAAGTCTAGGAGTGCGTCCGCCGGACCTCTCGGCGCGTGGAGACGTTGGCAGGGCATTAACGTCTGGTGCGTGCCGACTGCCAAGCGGGACGACGTTCCTCGCGTC
>CAZKJJ010000170.1:0-5477 GCA_964553055.1 uncultured Acidimicrobiia bacterium | reverse complement strand
GTACCCGGTTCCGCTCGGCGACATCTCGGTCATACCCCAGCCGTGGAAGAAGTCGATGCCCCGATCCGTGTACCGCTTGATTAGAGCCGGTGGCGCCTCGGCGCCACCACACAGGATGCGTCGAACCGACGACAGGTCGTACTCGTCCGAGTCGAACACGGCATCCATCTGCACCCAGAACGTCGGGATCCCGGCGAGGACCGTGGGACGCTCGGCCTCGATCAGGCTGGCCGACGCCGCAGGACTGGTGTCGACGCCGGCGAAGACGAGCGTGCAGGGGGCCAGGCCGGCGGTGTAGGGCAAGCCCCAGCAGTTGACGTGAAACATCGGAGTCAACGGCAGCATCACGTCACCACGACGGACCGCGTGGCCGTCGACCATCAGCTCCGCCATCGAGTGCAGCACGACCGAGCGGTGCGAGTAGACGACGGCCTTTGGCCGCCCCGTTGTGCCGCTCGTGTAGCAGATCGAGGCCGCGTCGTTCTCGTCGATGATCTTCGGTTGGGCCGCGTCCTCGGCTGCGATCAGCTCCTCGTATCGTGGGTCGTTGGCGAACGCCGGGTCGATCTCGGCCCCGTCTTCCATGACGACGAACGCCGCGACGTCGAGGCGGGGTCGCAGCGGGGCCAGGGCGGTGGTCAGCGAGGCGTCGACGAAGATCACCTGGTCCTCGGCGTGACCCACGGCATACTCGATAACGTCGCCGTGAAGCCGGACGTTGATCGTATGGAGGACGCGGCCCGAGGAGGGGACGCCGTAGTAGAGCTCGAGGTGCCGGTGTCCGTTCCAGGCGAAGCTTCCCACCGCGGCCCCCTCGGGCACTCCAAGGGTGTCCAACGCCGCCCCGAGGCGGAGGGCGCGGTCACCGATTTCCGCCCAGGTCCTGCGGTCCACTCCACCCGGCTCAGCGGAGACGACCTCCATCGATCGTCCGATGGAGGTGGCCCGATCGAGGATCATAGGGATCGAAAGCGGTACGTCCTGCATCAGTCCTCGCACGACCGTCACTCCCGTGTGTGCCCTCGCCCGAATATATCAGGTAGCTTGATACCGTGACCTTGGAGACGCGCTCTCTCAACGACGTCGCCGCCATCGACTTCCACGTTCACGTCGAGCTCGGGCCCGACGGCGAGGACTCGCTCGGCCCCGAGCTGCGCCAGGCGGCCATGAGGTACTTCGGGACCGACGCTGCCATCCCCACCGTCGACGATATCGCCGAGCACTACCGGGAACGGAACATGCTGGCGGTCGTGTTCGCCGTCGACGCCGAGCGCACAACCGGCCCACGCATCCCGAACCGTTTCGTCGTCGACAAGGCGCAAGAGCATGCCGACGTGTTGATCCCCTTTGCCAGCGTCGATCCGCGACGCGGGAAGGAAGGCGTGCGGGAGGCCGCGGAGCTCCTCGACGAGGGTGTGGTCAAGGGCTTCAAGTTCCACCCCAACACCCAGCAGTTCCACGCCAACGATCCCATCGCCTACCCCCTGTACGAGTTGATCGAGTCGGCGGGCGTCGTCGCCCTCTTCCACACCGGGCACAGCGGCATCGGGTCCGGTTTACCGGGTGGCGGCGGGATCCGGCTCAAGTACGGTCACCCGATGGCGATTGACGATGTCGCCGTCGACTTCCCCAACATGAAGATCGTCATGGCGCATCCGTCGTTTCCCTGGCAGGACGAGGCCATCTCGATCGCCATGCACAAGCCACAGGTCGCGATCGATCTCTCCGGGTGGACCCCAAAGCGGTTCCCGCCGCAGCTGGTCAAGGCAATCTCGAAGACCCTGCGCAGCCAGGCACTGTTCGGTTCGGACTTCCCACTGATCAAGCCGGACCGCTGGATCGATGACTTCTCTAGCCTCGACATGGCACCCGACGTGACCGCGGCAATCCTCAAGGACAACGCGGTCGAGCTCCTCGGCCTCGGATGAGACGGCCCGGACCTTGTCGACCGCTTGCATGATGCTCCCCGGATGGTCGAAGATGCGCGGCGACCCGTCACTACACGCCGGCCTCTACGGACCCTCCACCATGCTGCATCGCCGATCGTGACCGCTCCGCAGGCTGCATCCTCGCTCGAGACCGTCACCGTGCCGTCCCAGCTCCTCGTTCGCGCTCCATCCCAGCGGCTCCTCATCACCCTGCTCGGCGATTACTGGGACCCGGAGCGGGGGCCGCTTCCCTCCTCAGGGCTCGTCCGCATCCTCGAGGAGTTCGGCATCCCTTCGACCAACTCCCGCGCCGCGCTGCGGAGGCTCACCGAGCGCGGTGTTCTCGAGCGGACCAAGGAGGGACGGCGCACCCGTTACGCCCCCACCGAGCGCACGGTGCGGCTCCTGCAACGAGGAAGAGCTCGCATCTTCTCGAGAGACGAGGGTCTGCACTGGGACGGGACCTGGACGCTGATCGCCTTCTCCCTTCCACTCGGCGACGAGGACCTCCGCCGCCTATTGCGCGCCCGGCTGCGATGGCTGACGTTCTGGCCTATCTACGACGCCACGTGGGTCAGTCCTCACGACCGACTAGACGCCGCCAAGGAGCAGCTCGCCGACCTCGAGATCACCGATGCCCTGGTCTTGAAAACGACCGACGTCGAGCTGCTCCCGGGCGGCCTGGCCAGACTCGAGGAAGCCTGGGGCCTCGAGGAGGTGGCGGAGGCCTACCTCGCCTACGACGAACGGTTCTCGCCCCTGTGGGAGCGGAGTCGCCGCGGAGACGTCGACCCAGCCGAAGCGCTCGTGGAGCGGGGACAGCTTGTCGACAGCTGGAGGCTCCTCGTGCGCGACGATCCCGACCTCCCGCTGGAGTTCCTGCCCGACGATTTCCCCCGGCGCCAGGCACGACGGTTGTTCCGCGAGACCTACGAGGCACTGGCAGAGCCCGCGAAGACGCGATTCGAGGAGCTGATCGCGGCGTCGTGACTATGCGTCCGTGGGGAAGGACGTCCGCAACTCGTCGGCGCATCGCAGCAGCATGGCGATGGCACGGGTACGCTCACCCTGCGGTATACCTTCCAGCATCACCGCCTCCATGCCGTCGACGGCGGCGTCGCAATCGTCGAGGAGCCTTCTGCCCTCCTCGGTCAAGTAGGTGTGGCGGATCGCCTTGTGCGCCGGCGAGGGCTCACGCAGCACCAGGTCGCGATCCTCGAGCGATCTGATGACCTCGTTCATCGCCTGGGGCGATACCAAGGACCGACGGGCCAGTTGGGCATTCGAGTAGCCGTCGCGGCGCCTGATCAGGCTCAGCACGGTGTATTCGGGGACGGTGACGCCGAAGGGTCGAAGCACAGCGGTGAGTGTTCGACGGATCGACCGATCGAGCATGCCGACGGCATAGCTGAACCGCGGCTCGTCTCCGGAGGCGTCAACACGACGAGAGGGACTTCTCTCACGGGACTCCGTCCTGCCGCGGTCGGTCATGCCGCAAAGAGATGGCGGACGACGGCCCTGGCGACACACGCAGGGCGCTCTTGCCCCTCTACCTCGAACACACAGTCGATCCCAAGCTGAACACCCGACTCGACGTCCGTGACCTCGGCAAGTGTCGCCGTCATCCGCATCCTCGATCCGGACGGGACCGCTGCGGGGAACCTCACCCGATCGAGCCCGTAGTTGATCGAAAGCGTCCGGTTCTGTACCACCATGATCTCCTCGAGCATCGGGACGAGCAGCGACAGGGTCAGGTATCCGTGGGCCACCGTGGTGCCGAAGGGACCCGATGCCGCCCGCACCGGGTCGGTATGGATCCACTGGTGATCACCGGTCAGTTCGGCGAAGCCGTCGATGCGGTCCTGGCTCACGTCGAGCCACGAGCTCGTCCCGAGCTCCTGGCCGGCAAGGGCATAGATGTCTGCCGGGCTCCCCACGACAACCGTCATCTCACAACCTCCAGAATCACGCGGGCGCTTCGGGTGGGGCGATGCCGTACGGCTGGAGCACTTCGCCGAAACCCTGCTCGAATTCAGTGGCGACCGCGTCCGCATCCCAACCTCCATCGCGGAAGGAAGTGGCGATCTCCTGCGGATAGCTCCACAGCGCGAGGCGGTCGCCACCCAAGCCGATGGTCTGGCCCGTGATCGCCTCGCTCTGATCCGATGCGAGAAAGACCACCAGCGGAGCGACGTCCTCCACCGTTCCCATCGCCTGATCCTTGCGCAGCCACTCGGGCAGCGGCGTGCCTTCGCGCTCCCATGCGTCGATGTGAGGGGCGAATGCCGGGATGGTCTTGGTCATCTCGGTCGCGGCGGTGGGGATGATGCAGTTGACCGTCACGCCGGCCCGGGCGAGCTCCATGGCCCAGGTCCTGGCCATGGCGGTGATGCCGGCCTTGCACGCTGCATAGTTGGTCTGTCCGAAGTTCCCGTGCTGGCCTGCAGGCGACCCGACGAGGATCAGCCTTCCCCCGTGCCCCGCCTCTCGGAAGTGGATGGCGGCGCTCCTGGCGCAGGTGAACGTCCCGCGTAGATGGACGCGCACGACGTCGTCGAAGTCGTCATCGGACATGTTCCACACCACCCGGTCGCGAAGCACGCCGGCATTGGTAACCATGATGTCGAGACGACCGAAGGAGTCGACTGCCGTCCCGACGAGCGCGTCCGCAGTGGAGGTGGAATCGACGGGTCCGACGCTGGCGATTGCCGCTCCGCTCTCGGATTCGATGAGCTCGACGGCACTCTCGGCCAAGCCGGGCTCGATATCGTTGACCACAACAGCAGCGCCCGCCGCCGCCAATGCGCGGGCGTACCCAAGCCCGAGCCCTCGACCGGCGCCCGTCACCACTGCAACCTTGTCCGTTAGCTTGATGCGACCCCTCTCATCCCGGCGAGCGATGGTATCAAGCTGCTTGATACCAAGCGAAATGTGCGCTCGGCCCGACATCGCGATGTACGAAGGACGCGCGTTCACCGCGCGAGGCCACAGATTCCCGACCTGAGCGAGCTCCCGCATCTCAATCGACTCGACGCCCAGCCCGAACCAACAGTTTGCGGGTGTCGAGGGACAGGCGTGCCGAGACGCCATCTCTCGATCTGATGACAATGGTCTCTACGTGGATCCACTGGATATCGGACACGCCGGGGATGGGGACGGTCTGTACCTCGACGCCCGTCTCGGCGTCGAGACTACGCAGCTGTTCTTCGTCGCCGATCGCGAGCAGGTTGCCGAGTCGAGTTCGTTGTTACCCCAGCCGCAGACGGCCACCTTTCCTGGGGGGCTCGAGTCGCGATGTCGGCTGGTTTCGGGCATGGGGTCGATCGAGACGAGCAATACACTCCGGTAGCGCGTCTGTTGGAGATCCGTTCCGTTTGAAGAGGTGCCTGGGTGCATGGGCCACAGCCTGAACGGCGTCGATGGTGGCAGTACAAGAGGACGTGGCTGCTCGGCCTGCCGATGCTGCTGATCCTCGGGGTGGTAGGGCTGTTTGCCTGGGGCGGTCTTCAACCTCGGCCGGTGGGGTTCGCCCCAAGCGACCCCAACGGA
>CAZKJJ010000169.1:0-5478 GCA_964553055.1 uncultured Acidimicrobiia bacterium | reverse complement strand
ATGCCGACCGCCAGTCCGATCATCGTGATCATGTTGACGACGAAGAACGACAGGTCGAACCACTGTCCAACCAGGACGGTCAGACCTAGCGCCAGACCGATAGCGACGACCGCCAAGACCAGCGGGATGATGGCGGCGACAACGGCACCGAAGACCACGACCATGATGAGGAGTGCAATGGGCAATCCCACCGCCTCCCCTCGAGCCAGTGTCTCTTCCGCTAGATCGTTGAACTCCTGGTTGACGCTCCCGTCACCCAGCGTTGTGATCCGGAAGGCCGGCTCTCGAGCAGCCTCGAGCCGATCGAGGAGCGGTCCCACCAGGTCCACAGCCTCGCCTGCTCCCTCCAGCTCGACGTGCACCAGAGCGACAGCCCCGTCCTCGGATACGAGCCCAGGAACATCGTCCACGAAACTCACTGCCAGCGCCACGTGGTCGGTATCCCGGATACCTTCCACCAGCGAGGCGACCTTGGATGCGAACACCTCATCGGCGACGGTCGATCCGTCCGTGCTCTCGATGACGATCAGCTCCTCACTGCCGCCGCCACCCACCAGATGCTCGTTGATCAAGTCGGTCGCGGTTTGACTCTCGGTGACGACCGTCAGCTCGTTCTCGTTGGTGAGCACATCACCGATCGATCCGGCAAACGCGAACGCGGCCGCCAACAGCAGGACCCAGCCAAGGATGACCAACCAGGCCCGCCGAGCTGCAAACGCCGCCAATCGTCCCGTGAACCCCGAGCTCATGGTCGTCTCCTCTCCAGCCACGACGGGGACTGACACAACCTCGGCACCAGGTCTGTGAGGACGAGCCGGCGTGCGCCACCCACTTCTGAGACACTTAGCGGCCTTTCCCAACGTCGGCCAGGGCCCAAAGCCCCTGAGCGACCCCTCGACACGATGGTTCGCCACCGCGGGGTACCGCTAACCGACTACAAAGAGCTGAGACCGGTCGCAAGTTCGCGGACCCCAAGGGCAGAAGCCGAATCGAGATGTCCGTCAGGCTTCCGGGAGATCGACGGAGTAGACGGTTACCTTGATGGCAGGATCTGGTGCCTCGTCCAGCGAACTCTGGGAAGAGGTCCTCCAACTCCGCCCGGTAGATGATGTCCACGAAAGTCCTCGAAGAGGCCAGCAAGCGCACCCGCACGCCCTCAGTCTGCGACGCCCAGGCTCGTCCCACGACCACGCCAGCTCGCTTCCTTCTAGGTCCCTGATGGTGAACCTCCACTCGTCCGGCCCGACGAGGGGCGTCGGCCCTGCCGAGAGGACGGGGAAGTCTTGCGTCACGTACTGGCCGGGCGGTACCCGATCCGCGGGGCCCTCCTCCTGCCTGCGCCGTTCTTTGAACCCGCAGGTCACGAAGCTCACGGCAGCAAGCTGCACGCCGCTTCCCAAGGGCGGCCCCCGCGAGCTGCGAGCGCCCTGAGCTACGGGGTGAGGAGACTGTTGGCTACCGAGGCCAGCTGCCTGGCCAGCGCGTCCGCCTGTGGCGCGTCCGGGCCGAACCTGTTGGTCAGGGCCGCCACCGTCACCCGGCTACGGCGGTCATGGAACGCAGCCGACAGGTAGCCGGCGATGCCACCGTCGTGCCCCCACAGGCTGTCGATGTGGTAGATGCCAAGCGCATACGTGCCTCCACCTGCCGCCACATCGAGCATCTCGGTGAGCGACTCCTCGCCGATGATCTCGCCCGAGAAGAGCGCTTCGAGGAACGTCACGAGGTCGCTCCCCGTGGAGATCATGCCCCCTGCGGTCCACGCCGGTGTGATGAGCCCCGGCAACGGACGGGTGCCCGTCGGATCGGGCTCTCCGTCGAGATCCAGATCGACGTAGGCGTTCACGACCTCGACGTCCGGCAGCGACGCATCGAACAGGAGAGTGTCTCGGAGGCCGATGGGGTCGATCACGTGGCTCGCGAGAAGCACGGGCGTGTCGTGGCCGGTGGCAGCCTCGAGCACCGAGGCGAGCACCCAGTAGTTGGCGTTGGAGTAGTCGTGCCTCGACCCTGGCGGGAAGATAGGCGTCCCTCCTGCAGCTGCCTTCAGCAGCTCCTCCTTGGTGAAGATCCTGTCGGGGTCGGGAGGGCCGAAGCGGTCGGTGACGAGCTCGGAGGAGGGGTCGCGCACGCCTGCTCGGTGGCCGAGGAGACTCCTGGGGGTGATCGCGTCCGCGGCTGGGAAGTCGGGTAAGTACCGCGCGATCGGCTCGTCGAGGTCGAGCTCCCCCTCTTCGGCGAGAGCCAGGGCGAGAGCCGCCATGAAGGTCTTGGTGATGCTGGCGATCTCGAACCGGTCGCCAGCTGCAACAGGCAGGCTCCGCTCACGATCGGCCAGTCCGGCGGCTCCGGTCCACAGCGAGCCGTCAGGAAAGAGCACGGCGCCAGAGACGCCCACCGGGTCGTGGTCAGCTGCCCAGCCGCCGAGGAGCGCGTCGAGCGCGGCCGCGGCCGGCGTCGCGACGGCAGGCGAGGTGATGGTCGACTGAGGGCCGACGGTCTGAGGCGTCGAGACCTGCGTCGTTGCGAAGGAGGGCGGCGCCGCCTCAACGGTCTCGCCGGAAGGTCCGCCTCCTTCGGCCGTGCAAGCAACAGCTCCGACGACAAGCGCCAGCAGTGACCTTCGGAGTGTGGCCTGGCTGCCGCCACGGCGTGGCATACCCAACTCTACGGCTCGCTCGGCTCTGGCGAGGTGCCCGTCCAGGGGGTGCCGCCAGTGAGCCTTCCGAGCCGATTCAGGGAAGCTCGACGGTGTAGGTCGTCTCCCCTGGGATGTACCAGGCGGCCTCGCCAGAGGCATCCTCCACGTCCACCAGCACCCTGGCGTCGGGAGCTCCCAAATCGCCCGCGACGAGGAGTCTCCCCTCCGTGTCCCAGATTGCGATCCACCTCCCGTCCGGTGACCACTGCACGCCCCAGTCGAGGAGGTGGTAGTCCCGAGGAGCTCCCTCCACGGCGATGACCGAGGTTCGGCTACCGTCCGAGCCGACGACGTACGCATCAGCCGACCCCTCGAAGTCCGAATCGACCACGATTCGAGCGCCGTCAGCTCTGACCGTCCGGTCGCCCGTCAACAGGAACGGCTCGACGTCCGGCGCGGGTGAGCGACGCAGCTCGGCCCCTGTGTCGGGATCGATCTCGACCATGTAGGTGGCACCCAGGTAGTCGAAGACCACCAAGGTCCCTGCCGGCGTCCAGGCCAGCGGTCCCGGCCAGTCACAGGACACCTCCCTCGCAGGACCGCCCGAGGCGGGAACCACCGAGATGCAGCCGTTGTCGCCCAAGAAGGCGACCGTTCCCTGGATGGCAGGATTAGGAGCCTCGACCAACGAAGCGAACTCGGGCAAGGGGATGAACCCGAAGACCACGATCACGGCGACCACAGCCGCCAGCACCACCCCCGATACCGCGACGGCCGCCACAGCCCGCCCTCCCCGGCTCAACGTTGGATCTCCTCGCTCCTGCGGAGGCGGCCCCCTCCACGCACGAAGGCCACCGCCCCTACCACCAGCGCCAACCCGGCGACCAGTAGCGCCAGCGGTGCTCCCAGTGTGTCCCCGAAGATCCGGAGGACCAGCTGCGGCGTGAACACGATGACCCCCAGAGCCCCCAAAGCCAGCAGGGCAGACCGGCGTTCCCACACGCCTCCCGCCAAGAGACCCAGCGCCGTGGCGAAGCCGAGCCAGAGACCCAAGACCCTGTAGCCGTCGACAGACGCCACCTGGGCGGCCACCAACATCACCGCTGCTCCTGCGACCACGCCCACGTGGGGAGGCTCGATGATGTCAGCCCAAGACAGGATCGCCCAGATCAGGCCCAAACTCCAGAGCGCGAGCCCGACGAAGAAGGCATCGATCCCGCCTTCGGAAAGCACCACCAGCAAAGCGATGAGACTGCTGATGAGAGCGGCCAGGAACGTCAACTCCTGCAGTGCCCTACGCCTCACCGCCCACAGAACCGACGCATACGCAGCGGCCGCCAGAGAGGTGGCCAGGAACACGAGCTCGTCGTCGGTGTCCAGGATCTCCCCCGAGATGAGGGCCGTCACGAACGCCACGCCTGCGACTGACAGCGTCCACAGGAAGCTGACCAAACGCTGCACGGCGGGCTCCGAGCTACCTCGTATCAGGGCCCCCGCCACGGCGGGCACCGCCGTGACGATCCCGATGAACGCCACCTTGGCCCACGACTGCAGCTCGCCCCAGATCTGGGCCAAGAAGATGACGGCGGCGATCGAAGCGAGCCCTCCACCCAGGTAGCCCACCGCTTCGGTAGCGAGCGACACCCGTGCTGCCTCCTGCTCGGCCGGATGCGGTGAGGCTTCGTGAGCGAGGATGGCCTCAGCCTGATCGGCGCCGATGAGGCCGGCTGTCACCCAATCCTCGAGCTTGTCGGCAAGCTCATCTGGAGGCGTCCCGCCGTTCACCACGCCGAGCCTACGGACACTGCACGCACCGCGGCGGGTCGGTCGGGACTACGCGGCCTCTGTCCGAAGCCTGATGATCGGGATGTGCCTGTCGGTCCACGCGGCATAGTCCCCGTAGCCCGGGTCGGCGCCCACGAAGCGACTCCATAGCTGTGGGTACTCGGAGTGGGCGACCTCCTCGGCACGCACCGTCTCCCGTCGCTTTCCGATCCTGACCGTAGCGGTGGGCTGTGCCTCCAGGTTCAGCCACCACGAAGGATGCCGACGGTCCCCGGCGTTGGAGGCGACCACCAGGTAGCCATCCGGATCGTCGAGATAGTTGAGGAGGACCGACCGGGGCGTTCCGCTCCTGCGGCCTGCCGTGGTCAGCTCGAGCACGGGCAGGCCGACCACGCTGGCTCCCAGGCGGCCTCCCGAGGCGCGGAAGGCCAACCGATGCACTCGCCAGAAGAGCGTCAGCAACAGTCCCTTTCTCGGTGTCGGCATCTGCCCTTTCCGAACGAAAGAAGCCTCCTCCGCAACCGTATCAGGCGGGCGTCGTCCCTTGCGCTCTAGGGGGAGGCATCTTCCCGATGAGGGCAGCTCAGCCGTGCAGCGCCTTGAAGACCTCGTAGACCATCCAGGCTGGCCAGAAGAGACCTTGGATGAAGGAGAGCAGGTACTGCCAGAACGTGTCTGCCTGCTGGAAGTAGTACACGAAGGCTCCGAAGATGCCGAGGCCGTAGATCGCTCCTCCGCCTGCCGCGCCGGCGTTGCGCGAGTTCACTTGTCACCTCCATCAGCGACGGACCCGTCAGATTAGAATGACGGCTTCACGGGCGCTGTTAGAACCACCGAGGTGTCGCTCCGACGGAGCGCTGTTTCATGACCTACCGGGTCACCTAGGGACCGCGCCCCCGCCCATGCGACTGAATGCGGGGCCGGCTCGCCAAGCGGTGAACAGGATGAGTCGGCCTTCGACTTGGACTAGCGAATGACCTCGCTCGGCAGCCGGAAGCGATCGTATCCCCCTCGAGTGACAGCCCGTTTAGGACAACATGAACCCTTGGACC
>CAZKJJ010000168.1:0-5489 GCA_964553055.1 uncultured Acidimicrobiia bacterium | reverse complement strand
GAGGGCAGAGGGGTCACCCACCGCTTCGGCGGCCTCACCGCTGTCGACAACGCCGACTTCCGGGTGAACAAGGGTGAGATTGTCGGGCTGATCGGCCCGAACGGTGCGGGCAAGACCACATTGTTCAACCTGATCTCAGGCGCCATTCCCCTCGAGTCAGGCACGATTCGGTACGCCGGCGAAGAGATCGGCGGCCTGCGACCAGACCAGATCAGCCGGAAGGGATTGGCCAGGACCTTCCAGACGCCAAAGTTGTTCATGGACCAATCCGCGTTCGACAACGTCAAGACGGCCATGGTGTACGGCAACCCGGGCCGTCGCTTCCGGTACAAGGAGGTCGAGCAGGAGGTCAACCAGCTGATGGCGCGCTCGGGGATGCTGACCGACCGAAAGCGCCAGGTACGTGACTTGCCGCTGGCCAGCAGGCGCCGCCTGGAGATCGCAAGGGCCCTCGCCATGAACGCCGAGATGCTCCTGCTCGACGAGTCGATGGCCGGGCTGAACCAAAGGGAGCTCGAGCAGTCGATGCAGCTGGTAGCCCGCCTGCGGGGCCAAGGGATGACCATCTTCATGATCGAGCACGTCATGCACGCCATCATGGGCGTCTGCGATCGCATCATCGTGTTTCACTTCGGCAGGCCGATCGCGATAGGGACACCGTCCGAGGTCGCCGCCGACGCGACTGTCCGCTCGGTGTATCTGGGGTCCTGATCATGTTGCGCGTCAACCGGGTGAGCTCGGGCTACGGAACGATCCAGGCGCTCTGGGACGTCTCGATGACCGTCGACGAAGGCGAGATCGTTGCCGTGCTCGGCGCCAACGGAGCGGGGAAGACAACGCTCGTGAAGACCATCGTCGGCTTGCTCGAGCCGACGGCGGGGATGATCACGTTTGTCGGGAGACGGATCGAGGGCAGGGATCCCGACGAGATCGCCAGGCTCGGCATCGCTTACGGCCCGGAGGGGGGCGGGCTGTTCAGGGACATGAGTGTCCAGGACAACCTCGAGCTCGGCGCCTACCACAGGGTGGCTTGGGACAGGCGCGAGGACACGCTCGACATGGTGTACCGGGTGTTTCCACGCCTCGAGGAGCGGCGCAAGAAGCTCGCTCGGACCCTCAGCGGCGGCGAGCGCCAGATGCTGGTGATCGGACGGGCCTTGATGGCCAGGCCGACGATGTGCATCTTCGACGAGCCTTCGATCGGCCTGTCGCCGAAGTTGGTCGAGGAGTCGTTCCACGTCATCGACCAGCTCAGGGACGAGGGCATCACGGTCCTGCTCATCGAGCAGAACGTCCCGAAGACTCTGGAGATCGCCGACCGCGTCTACGTGCTGGAACGCGGACGTGTCGTCCTCGAAGGGGGCCGGGAAGAGGTGTTGAACGAGGAGCTGATCGGCAAGGCCTATCTGGGGCTCTAGGAGCTGGCCGCTCCAGCTACGACCTCATCCGGACCCGACCATCGGAGAGCTGCTGGTTCCTGTCGATCGAGACCTCGGTTTCCGACGCGTCCATTGCCAGGAAACAGATGACCTGCCACGCACGCGTTCGCCTCCGCTTGGATCACACGACTTCCGTAGGCCGCCACACCATCACCGCGCGCGGTGAGTGTGCCACGACCCCCGTGGCCACGCTCCCTCCGAACACCCTGCTGAGGCCGGACCGCCCGTGGGTCGACATGACGATCGTGCCGTCATCTCCTGCAAAGTCGACGATGGCCTTGGCGGGATCCTCGTCGTGGAGCATCTCGTATTCACCGGTGATGCCGTACCGCCGCGCGAGATCGCGTGCAAGGTGAAGGACATATCCGGATTGCGCCGAGACGAACTCGCTGCCCATGGACGACCGAGCTTTCGCCTCCATCTTGCGGCCCACGCAAGACACAACCCAGACAGGGATGTCGAGGGCGCTGGCGAGATCACCGGCGATGTCGAGCGCTGCCTCGGAGAGCTTGGAGCCGTCGACCGGCACGATCGCCCGCTGCGTGTGCTCTCCTGGGTGTGGTTCCATCTGGGGACCGACGAGGAAGACCGGGCGCCCGAGCCCTCGCACCACCCCCTCAGCCACCGAGCCCACATGGCCGCGGTGAGGAAACAGGGACGCCGCCGTTGCCATGCAGACGACTCGATCGCCGCCGGCCGCTGTCACGATGGCGTCGACGGCGTCGCCACCCGGCACCGCTTCGGTCTTCACCGCCCGACCGGGCAGCAGGCGGTCGGCCACATCCCGCAGCGAGTCTTCGTGGGCGCCGACCGTGAAGAGGCGCACGGCCACACCGAGGCGATCCGCGAGCCTGCCGGCTACCGGCACGGATCGTTTGCTCGCCTCGCTCCCATCCAGGGGCACGAGCAACTCGGACATCTCGGCGATCGATGGCCTGTCCACGGTGCACCTCCTCGGGGACACGATATCTTGGTCAATCCCCGACGGACCAGCCAGCGCGGGTAGGAGAGCTACGCCTCCCCGACCCAGGTCGACCGCGAACGGTGAGCCCCTGTCCGACATGCACCGATACGCCGTCTCTGTCGAGGCTGCGTAGTTCAGATTCGCCCTGTGCCACCTGGGGTCTGCCGAGGGTCGGGACCGGTTTCGCTTCTAGATCTGCGCCGCACCCGCCCATCGAAGCACGCGCATCGCCCGCAGGGTGTTCCACCGGCTCGGCTTGCCGTCGCCTTCGTCGATCTCGAAGTGAACGAATCCCGGATACGTGTTCTCGAGGAGCCAACGCCCATCGTCGCTTCGCTTGCTGATCACGAGGTCGATCGCCTCGGCGCATTGCTCGTCCGGCTCGCTCAGCGCCGTCCGGAAGTAGTCGAGGCCACGCAACACGTCGTAGTGCCAGCGGGGAGGAAAGGCGAAGAGAGTGAAGTCGGGGTCGATGAGCTCACCGGTCGAGAGTCGGTGCATCAGACCTCTCTCCAAGAGGTACTCCTCCCCACTGAGGCGAGCGGCGGTCACGGCCGGTCGTGCTCCGCCCACCCGCTCGTACTCGAGGAGGCCATCGACGACGGCGATGGTCGTGTGGAAGGACGACCGGGTCGAGCCCCGCTCTGCCTCGCAGTTCCACCCACCGTCTGAGAGTGTCTCCTCGAGCAGCCGATCGACGATACCGTCGACGTTCTCTCTGAAGTAGGCGCCGATAGCGACGGTCGTGCCGTTGATACAGGGCTCCACCTCACCATCGAAGAAGTCCTGGCCATCGTGCTCCCATTTGGCGTTCTCCCGCACGAGGGCGAGGGCCGAGCGGGCCTGATCGGTATCCGGGTCCAGACCCATCAGCCGCAACAGGCTGAGGGTGTGGTAGCTCGAGGTCCAGGCCGGTCTGAAGGTTCCGATCGCGTTCTTCATCCACCGAAGCGCTGATCGATAGGGTGCCGCCTCGTCAGCCGAGAGATCGAGGCTTCCGCTCTCCCAGCCCGCCAGGCTGGCGGCGTCCACCTCGAGGTACCTGGCCAGGTCCTCAATGCTCACCCGGTGCAGCTCGCGGAGCAGCGTGCGGCCTTCGGCGTCTGGGACATCGTCGTTCTCCGCCGGGATGACATCTCGCCCCCACCGGCCTTCGGAGTCCTGAAGGGAGAGCAGACGGGCGCCCCATCCCTCCGTTGTCACACGGGAGCGCTCTGCGCCGACCGCCTCTATCGGGGCATCGGTCAGGTCTCTCATCACCTGCCAGCGAATCGCTGGGTCGGAGCCAAGCAGCCACTCGATCACATCCACTGAATCCTCCAACGGCCTCGGACGAGGTTGCTGATGGTACGCCCGGCGCAGTGCCGTCCGATCCTCCTCACCTGACAGGGGGTCTATCGGCCGACGGACCACTTCCGCGTCGAGGGCAAGGGGACGTCGCCGTACCCGTGGCAGCGGGCTTCGCTCAGCATCAGCTCGAACAGGACGTAACGGTCGAGGGGCGTGTAGCTCGCCTCGTCTGCTACCCGTGACCACAGGTCGCCGTCGTCGATGCCGAACGCACGGCCGGTGACGTTGAACTCTCCACCGGTGCCAGCATTGTCAGGTACACCGCTGTGCAAGGCGAACCATCCCCGCTCCACGAGGTCGGTCCGTTTGGGTGAGGTCGGCTCCATGTACAGGAAGAGCCCGTCGTTGGTGAAGATCGGCGTCACCGGATGCACTCGAGGAGCGCCGGAGCGGCGAATCGTGGCCAGATATGCGGGCGCTGCGGTCAACCTCGCCGCCCCGAACGTCGCCAGCTCCGGCTCCTGTTTGGCGAACTCACCCCAGGTGACTGTGTGAGGCGGTCCTGTGCTGCTGCTCCGCGACCTGGGTTCCATTGGGCCTCTCATGGCGAGATAGGAGATCGACACCGTGTGGTCTCGCTCCCCCGATGACTGACGCTAGAGCCGCTGAGGCTGTAGCTCTTCCTGGCGATCGTCATGAGACCGGACGAATCCGCTTGGAACTGAATCGGTGTCCCCCTGTACTGGGAAGCTTGCCCGGGTGGTCAACCGGCTTGCATTTGGGAATCGGTGTGCCTCCGACGTTTCAGCGCCGACCGCCAGGCTGTGCTGCCGGCCTCAACGTATCCTGTGCACCATCCCGTACGAGGGCCAGCATGACCGTGGACGAATATCTGGACGGAGCACCTGAGCCGCAGCGGAGCACGCTGCGTTCCATCCGTGCAACGCTGCGGGAGATCCTTCCCGAGGCGAAGGAGACGATCTCCCACGCCATGCCCGCCTTCACCGTCAACAGCAAGGCCGTGGCCGGATATGCCTACTTCAAGAACCATTGCAGCTACTTCCCCCACTCCGGATCGGTGCTGCCAGAGCTGGCCGCGGATCTGGCCGGCTACAAGTGGTCCAAGGGCACACTGCAGTTCCCCGTCGACGAACCTCTGCCCCAGCCCCTGGTACGTCGATTGGTCGCGGTGAGGCTGGAACAGCTCGGACTCTGACCCTCCTGGTCGGCCGAGATCGAGGACCCGTCAGTCGCTGCCTGGTGTGAGTTTGCTGATGCGTTTCTGGTATGCCTCTCGGTCTCGCCACGCCTCACCCATGCTTTGAAGCAGGGTGTCTGGAAGCATCTCTACGGGCACCACCAGGTCACCTTCGACAGGCCAGTGGGCCAGCAGGTCGGGCTGGTAACCCCCCGGGTAGTACTTGTCGGGCGAGATCTCCTTCTCTCTGACGAACGGCTCTTGGATCTCTTGCCGACTGGTCGGTGGGTGTGGGACGACGAGTTGGCCCGAACTGAAGTCCTGTTGAGGGGCGCGGCTGTTCGGGTAGTCGGGGAGAATGCCTTCCCGAACCCAAATTCCCTCCTTGGTGACATTGACCACGATCCCATCGGGAGCGCCGAAGTGGAATGGTCCTTTCCAGTGCTGACGTACCTCGGCAACGGTTTCTTCGTTGATGTAAGGATCGAACGGCATATGAGTCGTCATGAGCAGTCTGGGATTGATCTGAGACGCCAGGTATCCGGCGGCGTAGGCGGGTGTGTGGTGGGTGTCGATGGTATAGCGGCCCAGAAACGGT
>CAZKJJ010000167.1:0-5549 GCA_964553055.1 uncultured Acidimicrobiia bacterium | reverse complement strand
GCTCCTCGGTGTCGAGCTCCCGCAGCATGAGTGGGACACGGTGGGAGGCCTGGTTCTCGAGCTGGCAGGAAGGGTCCCGTTCGAGGGTGAGCAGTTCGAGGCAGACGGTGTCGTGCTGATCGCAGACAGGGTGCAGGGTCGCAGGGTGGCGCAGGTTCGGGCGCTGGCGAAGGAGCTCCCCGAGGCTTCGGGAGCGTGAAGTCGGGCTTCGCGGCTGTCGTAGGTCGGCCCAACGTCGGAAAGTCGACCTTGGTGAACCGTCTGGTCGGAGCGAAGGTTTCGATCACCTCCCGGCGTCCTCAGACCACGCGTAACACGGTTCGGGGGATTCTGACCCTGCCGGCAGTCGGAGAACCCGAATACCAGATCGTCCTCGTGGACACGCCAGGGCTGCACAAGCCGCGCAACGTGCTTGGCGAACGGCTCAACGCCCTGGTCTATGGGACGCTCGCGGACGCTGATGCCGTCGTGTTCGTGGTCGATGCCACGGCCAAGATCGGCCCGGGGGACCGGCTCATCGCCGAACGTCTCACCGAAGCGGCGGCAACGGCGATCGTGGCCGTCAACAAGATCGACATCGCCACCGGGGGACAGATCACGGCCCAGCTGGGGGAGGCAGGCCACTGGGACTTCGAGGCCTACGTTCCTGTCTCGGCTGAGCTCGGCACCGGCCTCGACGTGCTCACGGAGGAGATGTGCTCGCGACTGCCGGAAGGTCCCCTGTACTTCCCGAAGGGCAGCGTGACCGACCAGCCCGACCAACTCCTCGCCGCCGAGATCGTGAGGGAGAAGTACCTGGATCGTCTCCGCGCAGAGCTACCCCACTCCCTCGCGGTCGTGGCCAGGGAGATGGAGGTGAGACCGAACGGCACCCTGTACGTCGGCGCATCCGTGATCGTGGAGCGGGAGTCTCAGAAGGGGATCGTCATCGGGGAGCGAGGCGAGATGCTGTCACAGGTGGGTACAGAGGCGCGCCAGGAGCTCGAGTCGGTCTTTGGGACACGCGTGTTCCTCGACCTCCGGGTGAGAGTCGAGAAGGAATGGCAGCGGAAGGAAGCGCTGTTGGACAGGATCTTGGAGGTCTAGCCAGGCGGCGGACCTTCAGGACCATCGCGTAGGGTCGGGAGAGTGAACGTCGGCGACCGTGCTTTCCGGGTCGCGGAGTTGGCCGCGACGGGCGATCTTGCTGGGGCCTGCTTCGAGCTCGCACGCTTCGAGTATCCGAGCCTCGATCCTGCGCCCTACCTGAGGCGGCTGGACGAGATGAGCTCGCTCGTGGACGGCTCCGGCCATCAGGCCCTCCGGCGTGTCGTGGCCATCAGGGAGGGCTACGGCGGTGCGGTGAGGGACTACCTGGACCCTGCCCACTCGTACCTGCACGAGGTCCTCGATCGAAGGACCGGCCTTCCCATCACGTTGGCCACGATCTGGATCGAGGTGGGACGAAGGGCGGGGATCGACGTCCGAGGGGTGGGCCTGCCTGGCCACTTCCTCGTGTACGCGGGAGGACAACTGGCAGATCCCTTTCATGGCGGCGAGGCCATCGGCTCTGCCGAGGCGGCGTCACTGGTGGCCGAGAGCATCGGAGGGCCGCCCAGGCTCAACCCCGATTGGCTGGCGCCCGTGACGAACGAGGAGATCGTCGAGCGCTTGTTGAGGAATCTCCACCGCGCCTATACGGGATCTCGGCCGGATGCTGCGCCTGCCTGGATCGGGAGCTGCTTCGCGGCGCTCGGCGTGGGGTCTGACGTGTGAGCGGGCTCTTCAGCCTTGGCGACTACGAGGAGGTCGCCCGAGCCAAGCTCTCCGAGATGGCGTACGACTATTACGCGGGAGGAAGCGACGACGAGGTGACGCTCCGCCTGAACAGGGAGGCGTTCCAGGCTCTCACGCTGCTTCCGAGGGTGCTGGTCGACGTGGCCACGGTCGACGTGTCGACGACGGCGCTCGGGGCCGAGCTGTCGATGCCTGTCATGCTCGCTCCTACCTCGGCTCACAGGCTGGCTCATCCCGAGGGCGAGCTGGCCACCGTTCGGGCTGCAGGGAGTGCAGGCAGCGTCATGGTGCTCTCGACGCTCTCGACGGTGGCGGTCGAGCAGGTCGTCGCCGAGGCTTCCGGTCCTGTCTGGTTCCAGCTCTACGTGTACGAGGACAGGGGCGTGACCGAGGAGATCCTGGCAAGGGCCGTCGACGCAGGGTGCGAGGCGGTGGTGCTGACGGTCGATGCCCCTTGGCTCGGGAACAGGGAGCGGGACCTTCACAACTCCTATCACTTCCCGGAGGGGATTCGGTTCGAGAACCTGGTGCCTGCAGGCTGGGGAGAGGTACCGAAGCAGGAGGGCCGTTCTGGGCTGGCCGCCCACTTCGCCAGGACGATCGACGCCTCGCTGGCGTGGAAGGATCTGACGTGGCTGCGCCAACTCACCGACCTCTCTCTCGTGGTGAAGGGGATCATGCGAGCGGACGACGCACAGCGGGCCGCGGAGGAGGGCGTCGAGGCGGTCGTGGTCTCCAACCACGGGGGCCGACAGCTCGACGGGGCGGCTGCGACGATCTCGGCCCTGGGGGCGGTCGCCGACAGGGTGGGGGACCGCTGCGAGGTCTACCTGGACGGCGGGGTCAGAAGGGGCACCGACGTCGTGAAGGCGCTCGCGCTCGGTGCGCGCGCGGTCCTGTTGGGTAGGCCCGTGCTCTGGGGGCTGGCAGCCGACCCAGACGATGGGCTGGCAAGGCTGCTGGAGCTGCTCCGTGAGGAGATCGAGCTGGCGATGGCGCTGTGCGGGTGCCGCACGGTGGAGGAGGTGACAGCCGACCTCCTGGCTTGAAGGTTTCCGGTCAATCTCAGACCCCTATACGGGGTCTGAGATTGACGAGAACGTCAGAGCAGGCCCTCGATCGCAGCCGCCAAATCGGTGTCCTTCCCGGTGAGCCCCCCAGCGTGGTGGGTGCTCAGCGCCAGCGTCACCTTGTTCCACCGGATGTCGATGTCCGGGTGGTGATCGGCGGCCTCCGAGAGCAGCGCCACCTGGGTGACGAACCCCATGGCGGATTTGAAGTCAGCGAGCACGAAGGTCCTGCGGATCGTCTCCCCTTCGAGCAGCCAGTCTGGATACGAGGCCAAGAACTCGGCACGGGCCTGACTGTCGAGGAGTGTCATCGTTCCCTTCCTCCACGCTCTCTCGGGTTGTGGCTGCCAAGTGTCGAGCGTCCGCCTCCGAGGTGCAAGCTGTGGTGTCCGGCCACGAGCCATGCGATCAGTACCATCTCCTCCTATGGGCCTTCGTCGCGACCAGGGCATCGTCCTGCGCGGGTATCCGTTCGGTGAGGCTGACAAAGTCGTCGTGCTCCTCAGCCCCAACCACGGCAAAGTGAGGGCAGTCGCCAAGGGCATCCGCAAGACGAAGAGCCGCTTCGGAGGGCGCCTCGAGCCGTTCACCCAGGTCGATATGGTGCTCTACGAGGGCCGTAACCTCGAGACGATCACTCAGGTGACACCCATCGACGTCTTCCCGAGGCTACGAAGGGACCTCGACAAGACGTCCGTGGCAGGGGCGATGACCGAGATCTCAGACTTCGTGGCCCAGGAAGGCGAGTCGTCGCTCAGGCTCTACCTGCTGCTGCAGCGCGGGCTTCACACCCTCGACACCGAGCCGTTGCACCCCGATCTGTTCACCAGCTTCCTGCTCAAGGTGGCGGGCGTCGTCGGCGTCGCTCCCGTCTTGGATGCATGCGCCTCATGCGGCAGGACGGAGGCCCTCGGTCGCTTCAGCTATGCGGCGGGAGGGGCCGTCTGTGCCAGCTGCACACCGGGAGGGGCTTTCCGGATGCCGACAGGCCTGACCGACTACCTGCGCTCCTTGGCGACAGCCGAGTTCGGCGACCTCCGTAGCCCCGATACTGCGCTCTCGACCGAGGCGAGGGGCGTCGCCCGCCGGTTCGTGGAGTTCCACCTGGAGCGGTCCTTCCGAGGTCCGGCCTATGTCTGAGGATTTGGACCTCTCAGGGCTCGACCTCAGCAGGATGCCCAAGCACGTCGGGATCATCTTGGATGGCAACGGCCGCTGGGCCAATCAGCGCGGTCTCCCCAGGACCGTAGGCCACCAGGCAGGGGAAGAGGCGCTGTTCGACACGGTCAACGGGGCGCTCGAGATCGGGCTGGCGTGGCTGAGCGTCTACACCTTCTCGACCGAGAACTGGTCCCGACCACAGGAGGAGGTCGAGTTCCTCATGTGGTTCAACGAGGACCTGCTGCTGAGGCGCCGCGACGACCTCCACTCCAAGGGAGTGCGGATTCTCTTCGCGGGTGAGCGTGACGATCCACGAATTCCCGAACGGAACAAGCGGCACATGGCTGAGACCGAGGCCCTCACCTCCTCCAATACCCGCATGAGCCTCGTGTTCGCCTTCAACTACGGATCGAGGTCCGAGCTGGCGGGTGCTGCCCGGGCCCTGGCGGCTCGAGCAGTACGGGGCGACATCGATCCTGAGAAGATCGACGAGGAGGACGTGGGGGCCGCTCTGTACGTGCCAGACATGCCGGACGCCGACCTTGTCATCAGAACGTCCGGCGAGATGCGGCTCTCCAACTTCCTCCTCTGGCAGGCCGCCTACGCAGAGCTCATCTTCACGGACACCCTGTGGCCCGACTTCGGCCGCCAGGACCTGGTGGATGCGATCTCCGTGTACCAGAGGAGGGTGAGACGGTTCGGGAGCGCCTGAAGGGTTCGCCTGAGGGGAGCGGCTGAAGAGGAGCGCTCTGGCCGCAACTTGAAACTTCATCCACGACACTAGAAACTCCTGCCATGCCCGCCGACCTGGAAACCATCGCCAACCTGGCCAAGCGGCGCGGGTTCGTGTTCCAGGCCTCCGAGCTCTACGGAGGCCTCCGTTCGGCGTACGACTACGGGCCGTTGGGCGTGTTGATGCTGAACAACGTGAAAGCAGAGTGGTGGCGGTCGATGGTTCAGGCCAGGGCAGACGTCGTCGGCATCGACTCGGCCATCCTGCAGTCCCGTCAGGTCTGGCAGGCGTCTGGGCACGAGACGGGCTTCCACGACCCGCTGGTCGAGTGCACCAACTGCCACCAGCGTTTCCGGCCAGACAAGCTCGAAGACCCCGACCAGTGCCCCAACTGCGGGGAGCGGGACTCGTTCACCGAACCCAGGGAGTTCCAGCTGATGCTCAAGACCTACCTCGGTCCCGTCGAGGACGAGTCGAACCTCGTCTACCTGCGGCCCGAGACGGCGCAGGGCATCTTCACCAACTACGAGAACGTCCGGCGCACGGCCAGACTCAAGCTCCCTTTCGGCATCGCGCAGATCGGCCGGTCGTTCCGGAACGAGATCACCCCCGGTCAGTTCGTGTTCCGCACCCGCGAGTTCGAGCAGATGGAGATGGAGTACTTCTGCCGTCCTGAGGAGGCGCAGGGGTGGTTCGACTACTGGACCGCCGAGAGGGAGCGCTGGTATGTGGACCTTGGCATGTCCGAGGCAAACCTCCGCCTCCGGCTCCACGAGGCAGAAGAGCTGTCGCACTACTCGGCACAGACC
>CAZKJJ010000166.1:0-5567 GCA_964553055.1 uncultured Acidimicrobiia bacterium | reverse complement strand
TCCTGCGTCGCCACCATCTCGGACTGCCGCACGAAGTGGGACAGCTCGAGGGGAAGGAGACTTCCCGCGTGTGATTCGAGCCGGTCAATCACATCCTCCATCGCTGCCCGCATGCGAGATCTCGGCATCAACTCGATCTCACCGTCGAACTCAGCCAAGTGCTGGCGCATTGATGAGACGAACCGGTCCACGGGATCACGGACCAGCGCGTAGCACGGGAGGCGCAGGAGCGATTCGAACACCTCCGGGAAGTACGTCTCGACGGCATCGAGCGGCAGGTGGTCCAACTTCACCTTGCCGACCTCACCGATCTCGCCGACGCCGTAGAGCGGAGTCTCAATCCCGGGGACCGACGCCAAAACGGATCTCACTGAAGTGCCAGCACTCTTGGGATTGTGGATCCAGGCGAAACCGTAGCGCTCGGAAGTGATCACGCTTCCAGGCTTCTCTCGAGGGGCTGCTCCCACCCGGCACCACACAGGATCGATGGCTCAGAGCCGGCTAGATCCGGGCCGACCGAGCTGTTCCCACGGTCGCTGAGCCAGTAATCGACACCACTCGAGAAGGGGCCAGTACAGCGCATCAGGACAACGGTAGTGAGCCATCCGCAAGGTGGTGTGATGCACCAGCCTTGGCTCCCCCCTCCACCTGCCGACTGAAGACACTGGCCGTCGCCGGTCAGCATGTTCCACCTGATGCTGGCAGGATTGCATCGATGGCAGCTGATCAACGAAACCTCCTGGCACACATTGTCAATCCCGTCGCAGCGGATACTTCATCGGACCTCCACGCGGCCCAGCCGGTGACATTCGAAACGATGAGGGTCGCCCGCGAGACCGCTTCCGAGGTCATGTCTGTCGACCTGCTTTCGGCGCAATTCCCCGAAGACCACACCGTCATCCCGGATCACCTTCTGATGACGACGGACCTGAAGCGTTCGATCTCGGACGTAGCCACAGTGAGTAGCCGGCGAAAGCTCCCGCTGATCTCGGACATCCTTTCCCGAGCGGCCGGAGCCACCGACGCAGAGTTCCTCATATACAGCAACGTCGACATTGCTCTCATGCCCAGGTTCTATCTCGCCATCAAGGCACTTCTCGACTCCGGTCCGGATGCACTCATCATCAACCGACGCACCATTCCGAGCACACCCTCCGATGTCGCTCAACTCGACCTGATGTGGGCGCACGCAGGGAAACCGCACCCCGGGTTGGATTGCTTCGTCTTCCGTCGGGAGGCTGTGGCGCAGTTCGATCTCGGCTCGATCGTCGTGGGAGCGAACTTCGTCGGCAAGGCGTTGCTGGCCAACCTGATCGCCTGTGCCGACACCCATCGGGTGTTCCGGGACCTCCACCTGACGTTTCATCTCGGGGACGACAGAGCATGGAGTCGGAACGAGCACTCCGAGTACAACGAGCACAACTACGCCGAACTAGGCGGGATCCTGAGGCGCCTTCAGGGCAAGGGACTCCTCGACTCGAAGCCGGAACTGCGGAGTATTGCCAGCCAACATAGGAGCTACGAGCAACCGTGGAGGCAGGCACTGGGTCGCCTCCGGTCAACGACACGAAGGTTGACCGGTAGGTAGTCGGTCACGCACCAAGCACGCCAACCGCCATCGCCGGTGCGCGTTCCGACGAGGCGTACGAAGTCTGCGCCCTCAGCCAACTACAGGAACCACCAGGTAAGCCCTCAGGCCGGGAGCAGCTGCACGATTCTCTCCACAGCAGTCGGGACCGAAATCGGATGCCGAAGGCAGATCTCTGGCGAGACAGGGGCTTCGTACGGCGCGTCGATGCCTGTCATACCGCTGAGTTCCCCGGTCCTCGCCCGCCTGTAGAGGCCCTTGGGATCGCGCCTCTCGCACACATCCAAGGGAACATCGATGAAGACCTCGAGGAACAAGCGTTCTGCCGCTTCGTGCATCTCACGCACCTTCTCCCTGTCGGCCACATAGGGGCTGATCGCCGCAGCAATTGCCACCACTCCGGCGTCGGAAAGAAGCCTGGCCACCTCGCCAATGCGCCGGACGTTCTCGGTGCGATCCTCGGGATTGAACCCGAGGTCGGAGTTGAGGCCGTGACGGACGTTGTCGCCGTCGAGACGGTAGGCGGCCCGTCCAGCATCGATCAGGGCCTCCTCAAGAGCCACCGCGATCGTGGACTTCCCAGACCCGCTGAGGCCGGTAAGCCAGACCGTGGCGCCGACTCCCCCGGTGACGGCTGCTCGTCGGGCATGGTCGACCGCCGACGGATGCCACGTGATGTCGCTCACCCGGTCGCCCCGATGAGCATCCCGCCGGCGACGGTGGCAAAGGTGGTCTCGTCGACGAGCACGAACGACCCGATGGCCCGATTGCTGCGATAGGGGTCATAGAGGAGCGGCTGAGTGACGCGCATGGCGATTCGCCCGATTTCGTTGAGGGCGAGTTGATCGGCGTGCTGATCCCTCGACAGCGTGTTGATGTCGAGGCGGTAGCGGAGGTCACGTATCTTCACACGGGCCTGATTAGTGGTGTGGCGAATCGTGTAGGTCCTTCCCGGTCCGAGCGCACTCTCCTCACTCAGCCAGCACACCATCGCCTCCAAGTCCTGGCCCATCGCAGCGTGGTTGCTGGGGCGGCAGATCATGTCGCCCCGCCCGACGTCGATGTCGTCGGCGAGTCGCAGCGTGACGCTGAGCGGGGGGTAGGCGTTCTCGAGCGGCCCGTCTGGCCCGTCGATGTGGGTGATAGTGGAGGTGAGGCCCGAGGGGAGCACGATCACCTCGTCGCCGACGGCGAGGGCCCCGGACGCCACCTGCCCGGCGTACCCCCGGTAGTCTTCCCAGCCCTCCCGATGGGGACGGATCACGTACTGGACGGGGAACCGCACGTCGATGAGGTTGCGGTCGGCGGCCACGTGGAGGTGCTCGAGGAGGGTGAGGAGCGGCTCCCCGGCGTACCAGTCCATGTTCGCTGACCGCTCCACCACGTTGTCGCCCTTCAGCGCCGAGACGGGCAGGAAGCGGATGTCACCGATCTCCAGCTTGGCCGCGAAGTCACCGAACTCGGCGACAATCTCCTCGAACCGCTCCTCCGACCACTCGACGAGGTCCATCTTGTTCACGCACACGATGAGGTGCGGGACCCGCATGAGGCTGGTGAGGAAGGCGTGGCGCCGGGTCTGCTCGAGCACGCCACCGCGGGCGTCGATGAGGATGAGCGCCACGTCGGCCGTCGAGGCCCCAGTGACCATGTTGCGCGTGTACTGGATGTGGCCCGGCGTGTCGGCCATCACGAACGAACGCTTCGGCGTGGCGAAGTAGCGATAGGCGACGTCGATGGTGATGCCCTGCTCGCGTTCGGAGCGGAGGCCGTCGGTGAGGAGGCTGAGGTCGATCCAGTCGGCGCCCCGCTCGACAGAAGCCCGTTCGATCGCCTCGAGCTGGTCGGCGAAGATCTGCTTGGCGTCATAGAGGAGCCGACCGATGAGAGTGGACTTCCCGTCATCAACGCTCCCAACGGTGGCGAGACGCAGGAGGTCCATCAGAAGTACCCCTTCACCTTGCGGTCCTCCATGGCGGTCTCGGACCGCTTGTCATCGGCCCGCGACGCCCCCCGCTCGGTGAGCCGGGTCGCCGACACCTCAGCGATCACCTTGGCGAGGTCGTCGGCCATCGACCGCATCGCTGCGGTGCAGGTCATGTCGCCCACGGTGCGGAACCTCACAGTCGCCTCAAACGGCTCTTCATGCTCCATCTGCTCGAGGTGTGGGCCCACGGCCATGAGCATCCCGTCGCGTTCGAAGACCTCACGACGATGGGCGAAGTACACACTCGGGAGTTCGATCGCCTCCCGTTCGATGTACCGCCAGATATCCATCTCAGTCCAGTTGCTTATGGGGAACGCGCGGATGTGCTCGCCCATGCGGTGGAGGCCGTTGTAGAGGTTCCACAGTTCCGGACGCTGGCGCTTGGGGTCCCACTGCCCGAAGTCGTCTCGGAAACTGAACACCCGCTCCTTGGCCCGGGCCTTCTCCTCGTCGCGGCGGGCTCCACCGAACACCATGTCGAACCGGTTGGTCCCGATTGCTTCCAGGAGGACCGCCGTCTGGAGCAGGTTCCGGGATGCACGGGGGCCTGTCTCCTCCCGCACGAGGCCCCGATCGATGACATCCTGTACAGAGGCAACGATGAGCCGTGCGTCCAACTCCTCGATGGCACGGTCACGGAACTCGATGACCTCGGGGAAGTTGTGCCCGGTGTCCACATGCATCACGGGCATCGGCACGCGAGCAGGGGTAAACGCCTTCACGGCAAGCCACAACACCACCGCCGAATCCTTTCCGCCGCTGAACAGCAAGACAGGCCGTTCAGCCTGGGCAACCGCCTCCCTGATGATGTGGATCGACTCGGCTTCGAGCGCTTGGAGGTGGTCGACGGAGTACCGCATCACATCGAAGAGCGTACAGACGACAGCCAGGCCGACTGCGGAACGATCGCGTCTCCTACCGGAACCGCATCCGCAGCGGAGACGCACTCGGGAAGAGTCCCCCCAACGGCGGATCAACTCCCAACATCAATGAGCGCGTCTACTGGGTACGACAAACGCGCGAAGAGAAGGGATCCTGCGCCGGACGGCGGACACGAACATCCCCACCAGCCTTCGAAGAGAGGGTCGCACGATGACCTCTCGCGGAGACCGAGCGGCGCTGTCCGCCATCTTCTGGGCAACGCCTAGATCCCCCTGCTCCTCAAACCGGCCGTAGTCCGGATGTGTCTGAACGAGCAGTTCCCAGACCTTCCTCACGTGGGGCTCGGTGCGCTCATCGCCACCCAGGGCCTGCACCCAAGGCTCATCCGAAACGGAAGACCGGGCGAAGGTCCAGTCCAGATCATCAAGGGCAATCCACCCACCTGGCCTCAAGAGCTTGTCCGCGAGGAAGAACGCGAGCCCATCATGCGTCCAGTCGTGGGCCCCATCGAGGTAGACGAGGTCGAATCGAGGTCCTTCCCCATCCTCCAACATCCGCATCAGACGCCACGTGTAGCTGGTTCGTTCGTAGTGCAACTCCACGCGGTCCGAAAGGCCCAGACGCTCAAGAAGGTCCTGTGCACGAGGGTTCCGGTCCCGAGCGACCTCAAGATCGATGGCGGTGACTCGCCCATCCGGTCCAGCCATGGCAGCCAGGAAGCAGGTGCCCACACCGTGGGCAAACCCCAACTCGAGGATTCGAGGGGCCTGCGCAGACCCGAGGAGCCCACGAAGCACTTCGGCGCGTTCCAGGGTCATGTTTGGAATGGGACCCACCAGGGCTTCAACCGAGGCGAGATCCATTGGTTCAGCTCCCCCTTATCGTCCGCTCGACCCGACTGTACTCCCCGAGGAGCTCGGAATGGCAGGAGCCAGGGGCCAACCAGTCTCAGGAGGTCGACGCCGGCGTCACGGCTGCCGCCGCCTCCGCCGCGTGGTAGCTGGAACGCACGAGCGGCCCGCTGAACACGGTCGGAATGCCCATCCCCTCACCCACCACCCGGTACTCCTCGAACTCGTCGGGGTGCACGTAGCGGTGCACGCGCTGGTGGCG
>CAZKJJ010000165.1:3452-5579 GCA_964553055.1 uncultured Acidimicrobiia bacterium | reverse complement strand
GACGTCGCCCACTTGCAGAACTCCATCCGATGCTGACTCGGGAATCACGGCCTGCACCTCGGCTCCTGTGCCCGCGGTGGCCAACTGGCAGGCGCCCGCGTCCGCACCAGGGAGCGTCGTGGCCGATCGAGCGATCGATGTAGGCAGCGGAGGTAGCACGGTGTGGCGCTCAGATCGGCTCGAGCACGAAGCGGTGACGAGCCCCAGGACAACGAATGCGACGGGCCATCGACGCATGGCGGCAGCGTACTTCTGTGGTGACGATTCGGGTCTCCCCCTCAGGCCTGAGCGGCGAGGAGCAGCGCCAGCGCCCCCGCCTTGGAGAGAGGCTCGTTGAAGTTCCCGCACTTGGGTGACTGAACGCACGAAGGACATCCTGCGGCACAACTGCAGCTGCGAAGCGCCTCTGCGGTGGCTGCGAGGTGCTCGGCTGCCATCCCGAACGCCACCTCGCTGATGCCTGCACCGCCTGGGTACGCCTCGTAGATGAACACGGCTGCGCCTCCTGTGGCCCGGTGGTAGTTCGTGGAAAGGCCACCCAGGTCCCACCTGTCGCACACTGCAAACAAAGGAAGCATCGCGATCCCCGTGTGCTCCGCGGCGTGCAGGGTCCCCAAGAGGTCGGAGGGGGGCACGTTCGCCTCCTCCAGGAGGCCTTCCGGAACGGCATACCAGACGCCCTGCGTCTCGAAGCGGGAAGGCGGGAGGTCGAGAGGCTGCGTGTCGATCACCTCGCGGGTGCCGATCCTCCTCCGCTGAAAGCCCACGACTTGTCGCTCGACTCTCAGCTCGCCCATCGCGTAGTCGAGTCTGCCCACAGCCTTCGTCTCGGTCCTCTCGAGGACGTCGAGCGACTGCTCGATCTTGGGCATCGTGTAGTAGGGGGCTTCGGTCCCTGACACCACGACGCGCAGCGTCCGGTGGTCGAGCTCCCGGACCTCGTACGCGTCTCCTCGGTGCAGGTAGATGGCGCCGGGATGCGTCTGGGAGTAGGCCCGCTCCCGATCGACCGTGCCGATCAGCCTGCCTTCGAGGTCGACGATCGAGTACGTAGGACCACCGGACGTCCGAATGTCGATGCCGGCTGCAGGCCGATCATCCCCTACCCAATGGAGCACTCCTCCGCGCGGCTCGAGATCTCCTGACTGGGTGAGTGCGTTGGCGAGCTCCTCGAGAGAGTCGGCGAAGAAGGCTCGATCGGAGAGATCGAGGGGCTTCTCGTATGCGGCGCATGCGACGTGCGCCTTGGCGATGTGAGGGTTGTCAGGATTGACCACGACTGCCTCTGCCGACCGTGTGAAGAGCTCTTCAGGATGAGACATGAAGTACTGATCGAGCGCATCCTCGCCTGCTACCAGGACCGCCAGGGCCTCCTCCTTTCGACGGCCCGCCCTGCCAGCCTGCTGACGGAACGAAGCGATCGTGCCGGGAAACGTGTTCAGCACCGCGGCGTCGAGACTGCCAACGTCTACCCCGAGCTCGAGCGCATTGGTGGCGATGACGCCGTCGAGATCTCCCTCGAACAGCCGTCGCTCGACGCTGCGGCGATCCTCGGGAAGATATCCGCCTCGGTACGGAGCGATCCTGGAGCGCTCGTGCTCGCCGAGCCTGTCGGCGGCCCATCGGTAAATCAGCTCGGTCGCTTTGCGGGTGCGTGTGAAGACGATCGTGTTTGCCTCAGCTCTGACCAGCTCAACGAACAGGTCGGTCACCTCGGTCAGGCTGCTACGCCTGCGGTCGGGATCGTCAGGGTCGCGGGGCGGGTTCCAGAGCAACACGAGCTTGCGGCCGGCGGGGGAGTCGTCCCCCTCGACGACGGTCACGGGCAGCCCTGCCAGACGACCGGCCAGCGCCTCTGGATTCCCGATCGTGGCGGACGTGAAGACGAACGTCGGAGCGGAGCCGTAGTGCCCTGCGATCCTCCGAAGCCGCCGCAGGACATGGGAGACGTGGCTTCCGAAGACGCCACGCAGTGCGTGCATCTCGTCGACGACGACGTAGCGGAGCCTGAGGAAGAAGTCGGCCCACCGGGCGTGGTTGGGCAGTATGCCAACGTGGAGCATGTCGGGGTTGGTGAGCACCACGTTTGCGTGTCTCCTCGCCCACCTCCGTGCCTCGGGAGCGGTG
>CAZKJJ010000165.1:0-3442 GCA_964553055.1 uncultured Acidimicrobiia bacterium | reverse complement strand
GTCTCCGTCGTAGGTGACCGGCGTCATGCCTGGGAGTCTGAGCCCGGAGAGCGAGTGCAGCTGATCCTGGGCGAGCGCCTTCGTCGGGAAGATGAGCAGGCTGGTGGCCTTCGAGTCCATGAGTGCCGATTCCGCGATCGGGGCCTGGTAGCAGAGCGTCTTCCCTGATGAGGTCCCTGAGGCAACGACCGTATGAGTGCCACCTCTGGCAAGCCCGATGGCCTGCACTTGATGGCGGTACAGCTCGCCGATGCCCCTCTCCGACAGCCGCTCGACCAGGGCGCCGGGAAGCGGCGGATCGAGCGTATCGGTGATGGCTTCCCGACGGGGAGTCACCTCCAGGTGCACGAACTCACCTTCGAGATCGTCCCGGCTTCGCCATGTCTCGACGAGGCTATGGAGATCCACCTGCCTGAGTATGGTGCTCCCCCAATCGACCGAGGACCGATGAGCGAACAGCGGAGGCCCGAGTCCTGGCACGCACTCGACGTCCCACACGTCATAGCTGCGCTCTCTTCGAGCATCGCCGGAGGTCTCACGGAGGAGGAGGTGCAGCGCCGACTCGAGGTCGAAGGCCCCAACGTGATCGAAGCCGAGCGGCGCCGCAGCAAGCTGCGGCTGTTCGTTGCCCAGTTCGAGAACGTGCTCATCTGGATCCTGCTGGCTGCGGCAGCCATCAGCGGCGTGGTGCTCGCCGAGTGGATCGATGCGGTCGTCATCCTCGCGATCGTGCTGCTCAACGCCGTGCTCGGCTACTGGCAGGAGGCCCGAGCAGAGGATGCCCTGGCCAGGCTGAAGGAGATGGCGGCTCCCGAGGCCAAGGTGGTGCGAGAAGGGAGGGAGCGCAGGATTCCCTCCGCGGAGATCGTCGGAGGCGACGTGATGCTCCTCGAGACGGGTGACCGGATTGCCGCAGACGCTCGGTTGGTGGAGCTCGTGCACCTCGAGACGGACGAGTCAGCCCTCACGGGCGAGTCGCTGCCCGTGACGAAGAGCGTCGCTCCCGTTGACGAGGACGCCCAGGTCGGTGACCAGAAGGACATGGTCTTCGCGGGGACGGTCGTGTCGACAGGCAGGGGCAGGGCGATGGTCGTCAGGACCGGCCGGAGGACCGAGATGGGCAAGCTGGCCGCGTTCCTGGAGGAGGACGATCCGCCCACCCCACTCCAAGTGGAGCTCGACAGGGTCGGCAGACGCATCGGCGGGCTGGCGATGGGGATCGCCATCCTGATCTTCCTGCTCGGGCTGCTGAGGAGCCAGCCACCGGAGCTGATGTTCCTGACGGCCGTGGCGCTTGCGGTGGCAGCCATCCCGGAGGGGCTGCCCGCCGTCGTGACGATCACCCTGTCGCGGGGGGTGTCCGCCATGGCACGCGACAACGCCATCGTTAGAAGGTTGCCTGCCGTGGAGGCGCTGGGAGCCGCCTCTGTCATCTGCACGGACAAGACGGGCACGTTGACCCGCAACGTCATCCGTGTCCAAGAGCTGGCGTTCGCCGACATGCGTGTGGAGGTTGGCGACGTGCCGCCCGCGGACGGCCGGATCCGTCGCTACGCCCAGATCGCAGCGCTCTGCAATGACGCCCGTCTCACCGAGGACGGTGTCGCAGGAGATCCCACGGAGGCTGCCCTGATCGCCTCCGTTGACCCCGTCATCGTCCACGTCGCTCAGCTCAGGGAGGCGCACCCGCGAGTCGACGAGCGCAGCTTCGACTCACAGCGCAAGCGTATGAGCACCCTCAACCAGTGGGAGGGGCGATTCCTGATGTCTGTCAAGGGAGCACCCGAAGTCGTGATCTCGAGGAGCGCGTGGATGGAAGGACCCTCAGGCCCCGAGCCGCTCTCCAGGGAAAGGGCAGGGGGGGCACTGCGGGAAGCCGCCGACTTTGCGGCAAGGGGTCTTCGCACGCTCGCGTTTGCGTACAGGGAGTTCGACGAGGAGCCGGAAGACCTGGGCGAGGCCGAGAAGGATCTCGTCCTGGTGGCCATCGCAGCGATGAGCGACGAGGCACGACCGGAGGCCCTGCCTGCGGTCCGGGAGGCTCATCGCGCAGGAATCGAGGTCGTCATGGTGACGGGCGATCACCAGGTGACGGCCGAGGCCATCGCAGCCGAGTTGGAGATCGAGCAGGAAGGCGAACGGGCCATGGGGGGAGCCGAGCTGCGGACGATCGAAGTCGAGGAATTGGCCGAGGATGTCCGGTCATACACCGTCTACGCACGCGTCGACCCCACGGACAAGGTCAAGATCGTCCGTGCCTGGCAATCCCAAGGCGACATCGTCGCCATGACAGGGGACGGCGTGAACGACGCTCCTGCCCTGAAGGTGGCGGACATCGGCGTAGCCATGGGCTCGGGGACGGACGTGGCCAAGGACGCCTCCGACATGGTCCTCGCTGACGACAACTTCGCCACGATCCTTGCCGCCGTTCGCGAGGGCAGAGCGATCTTCGCCAACCTCCGAAAGGTCGTCTACTTCCTGTTGTCTGCGAACGTGAGCGAGGTGGCGGTCATGTTTGCGGGCTTTCTGTTCTTCGGGAGCTTCGGACCGCTGTTGGCGGCCACCCAGCTGCTCTGGATCAACCTGGTGACAGACGGCTTCCCTGCGGTCGCTCTTGGCATGGACTCACCTCCTCCCGGCCTCATGGAGCGTGACCCAGATCGGAGGAGGGACATCCTCGGCCCTTCCCACCAGCTTCGGCTCCTGTGGCAGGGGTCGCTCCTCGCAGCAGGCGTCCTCGGAGCGTTCGCCTTCTCCGCGTACGGACGGGGTCTGCCCGACCTCCACGTTCAGACTGTGACATTCACGGCGCTCGTCGTGACCCAGCTCGTCCACGTGTACAACGTCCGCGCCCAGGGCACATCGATCATGTGGACCGGCTTCGGTGACAACAGAGTGCTCCACTTCGGGGTGGCCGCTTCTCTCGCCCTCCAGTTTGCCGTGGTGTACCTGCCGCTCGGTAACACGCTGTTCGATACGGTCGCGCTGGACGCAGTCGACTGGGTGGCGATCGGCCTCGCTGCTCTCGTCCCGTTCCTGTTGATCGACGCCGCCAAACGGTGGGCGGTCAGGCGTCATCCAGACAAGGCGTGGATCAGCGACTGACAGGCCGGGCGACGGAGAAGAGCTGCCAGTCGCCTTCGATGCCTTTGAGTCTGTGTGACCCGCGATCTTCGAAGGCAATGTCCGACCCGACTACGAGATCCTTGACCGTTCGGGAGACGATGATCTCGCCAGCGCCCGCCGCTGCCATGATGCGGGCGGCCAGGTGCACTGCGATGCCGCCCACATCCCCACCCCGTATCTCGATCTCGCCCGTGTGGATCCCCGTGCGAATCTGGAGGTGAGCCCTCTCTAGTTCCTCCTGCAGTGCGGTTGCGCCCCGGATGGCCCTGCCTGGGCCGTCGAAGGTGGCGAGGATCCCGTCCCCTGTCGTCTTGAC